>CBFHKL010000006.1:0-20787 GCA_965656415.1 uncultured bacterium | reverse complement strand
CTTTGATATGGGATATGGTTTTGATGATATTAATGGTGATGGAGAGGCCCAGGGTTGGGAGTATACTATTACATTTGGACAAACTTTTTAAATAAGGAGAATAAAGTGTATAAAAAAATATTAATAGTTTTATTATTAACAGGAATTGCTTTTTCCCAGCAAAAGATTGGTATAGTATTTTCTGAAAAAATTAGACTCGATTTTGAGGAGTTTAAAGATGTTGAACAACAGCTTCAGCTTGAGCTTGAAGTGATTCAAAAAGAATATCAAACTATGGCAACTCAACTAGATAGCATGGTTAAAGAATATGAGCAACAAAGTCTAATGATGTCTGAAGAGCTGAAAAAAGCTAAAGAGCAGGACATAGTTGATATGAACAACTCAATGCAAAGCTACCAACTATCAAAGGTTGGTCCAAATGGTGAGCTCACAAGAAAACAAGCCCAGCTTGAGTTTGAATTGGTAGAAAAATTCAAATCAGCTGTAAATGCTGTAGCTATTTCAAAGGGTTTTGATTTAATTATTGATGGTTCTCAAGCATCATTATATACAAAACCAACTATTGATTTAACAGACGACGTACTTTACGAGCTAAGAAAGACTAATCAGTCTACAGAATAAAAGGGTAATACTTGTGATTACTCTTAAAGAGTTAGCCAAAAAAGTAGGCGGAGAATTGGTTGGCGATGAGTCAATCAATATTTCTTCTGTAGATGATATTAAATATGCATCAAATGAGTCAATAGCATTTGCATTTTTACCTAAATATGTAAAAGAAATTACCTCATCAGATGCAGCAGCATTCGTTGTTACTTCAGTTAATGATTTAAGTGATCATGCAGGTATTGTAGTAGAAAATCCATACTTAGCTATGATAAGTATTCTTGATTATTTTGATGAAAGACCTGTTCCCGAATTCAATATTTCAAAACATTCTGATATACATGATTCCGTCAAAAAATCAACAAACCTTCACATTGGATCTTTTTCAGTCATTGAGCAGAATGTAGTTCTAGGTGAAAATGTATTCATTGGAAATGGTGTTAAAATTAATGCTGGATGTATTATTGGAGATAATAGTGTTATATATGATAATGTTGTATTGTACGATAATACAGTTATCGGGGAAAATTGTATTATAAATGCGGGGGCTGTAATAGGTAGTGATGGTTTTGGTTATCATACAGTTGCTAATGAACATCATAAAATTCCTCATATTAAATCTGTAATTATTGGTAATAACGTTGAAATTGGAGCAGCATGTACAATTGATAGAGGTTCAGTTCAGAATACTACAATAGCAGATTTTTGCAAATTTGATAATCAGGTACACATAGCACATAACGTATCTATTGGGAAGGCATGTTTATTAGCTGGAGGAGTTTTCATTGGTGGGAGTACTAAAATTGAAGATTTTGTAACCATAGCTGGCAAGAGTGACATAGGCCCGCATATTACATTGGGTGAAAAATCAGTAATTGCTGCAAGATCTTGCGTGCTTAAATCACTTCCAGGCTCTGAAATGTACGCAGGGAATCCAGCCCGACCAATTAAAGAGAAACAAAAGAGAGATGCTATCTATACAAGATTTGAATTGCTTGAAAAAAGATTAAAAAAAGATGCCAGCTAAACAAAAAACAATTAAACATTCAGTGTCATGTACTGGGGTAGGTCTTCATACAGGCGTACAAAGTACTGTGACCTTTCATCCTGCTGATGAAAATACTGGGATCAAATTCATTAGAAATGACAAAGGAGACAAAGTTGTAACTCCAAACATTGATAATGTAGTAGATCTCACTCGTGGTACTACAATTGAAGAAAATGGTGTAAGAGTACATACTACAGAGCATGTCATGTCAGCGTGTGCGGGTATGAGAGTTAATAACCTATTAATTGAATTAAATAGTAAAGAACCACCAGTTATGGATGGGAGTTCTAAAGATTTTGTATCAGCTTTGAAAGAGGGTGAAATCATTGATCAAAAATCTCCAGTAGATTTTCTTGAAATCACAAAACCGGTCGTTTACAATGACGAAGAAAAAGATGTTGAAGTATTAGCAGTGCCCTTTAATGGATTTAAAACCACTTTTACAATTCAATATGATTTAGAAGATTTAGATGTTCAATATAGTTCAATTCAAAATGCTTATACTAATTATGAAAAACAAATAGCTCCTGCTCGAACATTTTGTTTATTGAGTGAAGTTACAGAGTTAGCCAAACAAGGGTTAATTAAGGGTGGTAATGTAGGTAATGCAGTAATCATTGTTGATAAAGATATTGATGGAGATGAAGTAAAGTTTTTTATGGATAAGTTTGGTATAAAGTTTTACCAAGGATCTAGAGGGCTTTATAAATCACAGCACCTAAGGTTTAAGAATGAGCCAGTAAGACATAAAACATTAGATTTGATTGGAGACTTAGCTTTACTTGGTAAGCCAATTAAAGGACATGTCACTGCTATTAAAAGTGGACACAAAGGAAATGTTGAGTTTGCGCGAATGTTAAAAAAAGAATTCAAAGATCAATTTAAATGAAAGATATTAATTACATACTAGAAATGATGCCACATCGTTATCCTTTTTTACTTGTTGATAGGATTATTGACAAGAAGAATAAAAAAGAAATTAAAACTTTAAAAAATGTTACGATTAATGAACCATTTTTTTCAGGACACTTTCCTGACAAACCAATAATGCCTGGTGTGCTAATATTAGAGTCAATGGCTCAATCAGCATGCTTAATAATACTGGATTTTATTGATAATCCAGAGGATCATTTAGTTTATTTATCAAAAGTGAATAATTTTAGAATTCATTCAAATGTTATACCAGGTGATCAAATTATTATTGATGCAAAAATAGTAAATGAAAAGTTAAATTCATTTAAGTTTGAATCTACTTGTTGTGTTAATGATAAGTTGGTAGCCAAAGCAGAATTTTTAGCATCAATGGTTAAAAGATAGGAGTCAAAAATTAGTAAGATACACCAAACGAATATTATATCAAGCTCAGCAAAAATCGGTAATAATGTTGAGATTGGACCCTATAATGTTATTGAAGATAATGTTATAATTGGTGACAATGTAAAAATTGGTAACTTCAATACCATTTCTCAGTTTACAGAGATTGGAAATGATTGTAACATAATTAATAACAGTAGTATTGGTGCAATTCCTCAAGATAAAAAATTTGGCGGAGAAGATACTAAATTAATTATTGGTGATAGAACAATTATTAGAGAGTTCGTGACTTTAAATCGAGGAACCAAGGCAACCGGAGAAACTAGAATTGGTGAAGATGTATTAATTATGACCGGTGTTCACGTTGCACATGATTGTATTATTGGGAATAATGTTATTTTAGTAAACCTAGTTGCATTAGGCGGTCATGTAGAGATTGATGATTGGGCAATTTTAGGCGGAGCAAGCAACGTGCATCAATTTTGTAAAATTGGTAAACATGCGATGGTTGCTGCCAATTCAAAATTGGTTCAAGATGTACCTCCATTTATACTTGCCGGTAAACATCCAGTTCAGTATGCTGGTATTAATTCTTTAGGTTTGAGCAGAAGAGGTTTTTCAGAAGATGAAAAAGCTGATATTAAAAAAGCTTATAGATACCTTTTTAGATCTGATTTAAATCAATCAGACGCTCTTACGAGAGTCAAAGAAGAGCTTGCTGATAGCAATTATATCAATGACATTCTTCATTTTTATGCTTCTAGTAAGCGAGGCATTATTTAATAATTCTGATGAAAAATATTGTTGTAATGGGCTCTACAGGATCGATTGGAATTCAGTCATTAGATGTAATATCAAAAGATAATTCATATAATGTAGTTGGACTTACTTGCCATTCCAATGCTAACCTTCTTTTTGAACAAGCTAAAAAACACTCACCTGATTTTGTTGCAATTGATTTTATCGATTCTTCTCATGACCTTTTTAATCTATGTAAAGAAAATAATATTGAACTCATAACTGGCAGTAAAGCTTCAAGCAATATCCCATTTAAAAATTTAGATTTAGCAATTAATGCTATTGTTGGTACTGCTGGATTGCGACCTACAATTGAATTAATCAAAAATGGTGTTGATATAGCTTTAAGCAATAAAGAATCATTAGTACTTGGAGGCCATATTATCATGCCATTGGCTCATAAAAAAAATGTTAACATAATTCCTGTCGATAGTGAGCACTCAGCTATTTTTCAATGTTTGAATGGTGAAAATCATAAAGAATTAAAAAAAATTATTCTTACAGGAAGTGGTGGACCTTTTCTTGAAACACCAATTCATGAATTTGATTCTATTACACCTGAACAAGCATTAAAACACCCTAATTGGGATATGGGAGCAAAGATATCAATTGATTCTGCCACTATGATGAATAAAGCCTTAGAATTGATCGAAGCATTATGGTTATTTAATATAAAGCTTGATAAAATACAAATTACTATTCATCCACAATCCATTGTTCATTCAATGGTTGAGTTTGTCGATGGCTCATATAAAGCTCACCTAGGTTTGCCAGATATGAAAGTCCCAATTCAGTATGCATTAACCTTTCCTGTAAGAAAAGATTCATCGGTAGGAAGTCTAGATTTCGAAAATTTAAATTTAGATTTTAAAAAACCAGATTTAGAAAGGTATCCAATTCTCTCACTTGTTGAAGAGCTTATTAATCTAGGTGGAAATAGATTAGCAGTAATGAGTATGGCTAACGATTATGTAGTTCAAAAGTTTCTTGATCAAAAAATTTCTTTTAATGAAATATTTTTTTTAATTAAAGAAGTGGTAGATAAATTTGCATCTGATGACTTACCTTCTTTAGAAGAATTATTTATTTTAGATAAAAATATTCAACTATATTTGAACCCTAATTAGAATGAAATGATATATATTTTAGCATTTATAATATTGATTGGTGTAATAGTTTTTGTACATGAACTAGGACACTTTTGGGCTGCAAGAAGCGTTGGCGTTGGAGTAGAGCGTTTTTCGGTTGGTATGCCACCAAATTTTATTGATTTTACAAAAACAAAAAAAGGTTTAGTGGTAGATATATTCTTTTTTGCCTTTCGGGATAAAAAAATTAAGTGGGAGAAGGTGTTTTCTACAACTTTTAGCTCATTTACTTCGCCATCAGAAACAATATATACAATCGGACTACTTCCCTTAGGGGGGTATGTAAAGATGAAAGGCATTCTTGATGAAAGCATGGACAGCGATTTTAAAGGGGCTGATGATGAACTTGAATCAAAAAATGCTTTGCAAAAAATATGGGTTATGAGTGCAGGTGTAATTATGAACCTGATATTAACTTTTTTTGTTTTTATTCTAATTGGGAATTTACAAGGTGACACCATATTAGAAAGTAATGATACTGTTATAGATTATGTGGTTCCTGAACAATCGGCTGAACTTGCTGGAATTATAAATGGAGATAAAATTTTATCTATTAACAACATTGAGGTTGAAACTTGGAATGATGCTGTCATAAATATTGAACAGTTCCCAAATAAGACAATACCAATTACAGTAGAGCGAAGCGGAGAAATATTATTTTTGGAAGCTTCTCTAGGTTCTAGACCAAATTTATCTTCAGGGAGAGTTGATCAGCAGGTTGGTGCATTGGGGGTATCCAAATCTCAAGTCCCAGTTGAATTAAATTTTCAAGAATCTATTGTTTATGGTTTTAACGAAACAAAGTGGGCGATGACTTTAATGACATCATCGCTAAAAATGATTTTCCAAGGCAACGTATCTCGCGATGAAGTTGGAAGTGTAATCATGATTGGTGATATGGCAGGTCAAGCAGCGCAAGCAGGCTTAGTACCATTTCTTTTTTTAATGGCATTGATTAGTGTTAATCTTGCTTATATAAATATTCTACCTATCCCTGGATTAGATGGGGGACATATTGCTTTAATACTAGTTGAAGTTTTAATGGGTAGAAAACTTTCCGTAAAAGCCAGGATTAGAATCCAATCAGTAGGTATGTTTATACTATTATCATTAATGGTTTTCTTAATTTTAAATGATATTATTCGCGTATTTTTTTAAGTCTTAATTCAATAACCCCACTACCAAGTTTTATTAATATTCTTACTGGTACTAGAATATCATCGATAGATACATAAATTACTTCCATATCACCTTTGTTTTTAAGAACTGGTTGTCCATTTTTAACTGGAGACAAAGTATAACCTTGTTTTTCCCCATATGGTGTTTCAATCATTTCAGTTCCTAGGTTCTTAATTTCTATTACTCTACTTTTTCCAGCATCAACTATATTAAATTTTTTTGATTGATTATTTGGTATATCAAATTCTGATAGGATCAATATGAGTGAATATGGATCAAAACTGTTTTCATTAACAATAAATTCTTTACCATTGGTGATTCCTTTCTGATTTCTAATAATAGTTTCAGAATTTTTCTTTTTTCGGAGCTCCCTTATGTTTTTATTTTGCTTTACAACATTAAGTGTCTCTTGGTTGATCCAAACATCAATTTTATTTCGGATTTTATAAATTGAATCTCCCAGTCTAGTAGTACGAACACTAAAATTTAAGTGATAAACATTTATTCCTTCTATATTGTCCGGTTCTTTAATTGATAAGGAAGCTTCACCTAGCTTTAGATTTAAAACTTCAAGATATACATTGTATTCATACTTTACTTTTGAATTAAAACGATCGCTTGGAGTATTCGCCATTAATGATAAAGAGCTTAAAATAAGAAGTATTATTAGTTTCATTTATCGTATTTGTTTTACTTTATCTGCTTCAAACATAAAAATCTTTGAAGGACTATTTTTAATTACACCATCATCAATTAATAAATCAATTTTATCACCAAACTGTTCTTCAATGTCATCGGGACCATATAATGGTTCAGAGCCAGATTTATTTATGCTAGTAGTTGTAATAGGCTTTTGATATTCGTATAGTACAGTTTTTAGATAATCATGATTAGGAATTCTAAAGCCTATCTTACCGTCTTTTGTAATTCTATCATTGAATGAGTCAGGGTTATATGGAGCTATGCATGTACTACCATCTTTAAGAATTTCTTCTATTTTAATTAATGTATTTTCATTAGCTATAATTTGATTTTTAATAATATGAAAGCTTCCCAATGCAATGCTCATTGGCTGCTCCCTCTCTTTCATCAAATTTATCCTTTCAATTCCTTTATCATTATTTATAGCTGTTCCTAAACCGTATATTGTATCTGTTGGATATACAATAACTTGATTATCATTCAATGAATTGATAAATATTTTTATTGAATCAGGATGATCTGTTCTAATTCTCTTCACTGGTATTTTTTAACCGACTTCCATCTTTTATGAAACCAAAAATATTGCTCTGGATTATTGATAATTGTTTTTTCAATCTCTGTTGTGTATTGTTGTACAATATCGTTGATACTGCCCGAAGTATCAATATGTACAAATTTCACTTCATAAATATTATGTTTTTGCGTAATGCTTGCATAGACAATAGGGCTTTTATTTCTTTTGCTTAGTACAGCAGCACCTGAGTGTGTTGATGAATCAATTCCAAAAAATTTAGCCTTCACACCTTTTTTCTTAGCATCTTGATCACTTAGCAAAATTAAAATATTATTTTTTACTAAAGAATTTTTTAACTGTTTAATATCCCCACCTTTATAAAGCTGGTCTTCCATAAAATTTTCTCTTATTTGTTTAAAGAAAATATCGGCACCACTATTATTCTGCTTATAAGCAACACCGGTTAAATTATATCCTTCTTTGCTAAGAGCATAAAATAGTTTATCAAAAGAACCAAAATGGGATCCAACAAGCATAATCCCTTTTTTCATTGCATGTGCTTCCTTTAATACTTCTAGATTTTTAAATTTTATTATACTTGAGCTATAATTCTTTGGAAATGATATAAAATCTAAAAATTCTTTAGTAAAAAATTTATAGCATTGCTGCATTATATTTCGATACCATTCTTCATTCTTATCTGGGAAAGACCAGCGCAGATTAGTTAATACCGTTTTTTGTCTCATTTTTAGCACATGGAATAGTAGACTATAAATTATTTTATAGGTAATTTTATAAGCAAATGTTGGAGCATTTCTTAAGTAAAAAGAAAACACTTTTAAAAAAAAATACATCTCCGTAATGTAAATCTTTGAATTAGCAATGAAAACAAAATTTAAGAACATATTAATTGGCATCACTTTTTTATTTTCTGCATTCATTCTCGCAGAGCAAACAAATAAAAAAGTATATGTTGTTCCTATACAGGACGTAATAGATCTTGGTATCCCAGGATTGGTGACTCGTGCAATAAATTTAGCTGAGTTAGATAATGCTTCAGTAATCATTTTTGATATTGATACTTTTGGTGGTCGCGTTGATGCTGCTACACAAATCAAAGACTCTATATCATCCACTGAAATTGAGACAATTGCATTTATTAATCGTAGAGCTATTTCTGCTGGATCTTTAATCTCACTTTCTTGTGACCAAATTTATATGACAGGTGGAGCTACTATTGGAGCTACAAGCGTTGTTGATATGTCAGGCTCTAAACAATCAGAAAAATCTCAAAGTTATATGAGAGAAGAGATGGCCGCTACAGCAGAAAAGTCAGGTAAAAATCCGGATATCGCGCGTGGAATGGTAGATGAAGAGTTAAGCTTTGAGTTTTTGGTTATTGAAGGAGATACTCTCCAGGTAGATGATATTGAAGGTAGAAAAGATGGAAAGTTGATTACCCTGACTACGGAGCTAGCAATAAAGTATGGTATTGCTGACGGAAAAGGTGAGAGTATAGAGGACGTACTTTCATCATTGCAAATAGAAGATTATGAAATTGTAACTGTAGGTGAAAACTGGTCTGAAAATGTTGTTAGAATATTAACCAACCCTACAGTTTCATCTTTATTAACAACTTTTGGTACTATCGGAGTTATATCTGAACTGTACAGTGCAGGATGGGGCATAGGTGGAACCATTGGGATTATCTGTTTAACTCTTGCGCTGGGAGCTGGATATTTAACTCAATTGGCTTCATCAACAGATATTTTAGTAGTTTTATTAGGTCTTGTATTATTGTTTGTTGAAGCTATCGCAATACCTGGTTTTGGAGTATTTGGTATTACAGGCATTATTGTTTTGTTTTATGGTTTATATTTATTGCTAATTCCTGATGTGCCCGTAAGCCCTGAAATTTATTCTGAAGCATTAGATGGATTTGGGTGGGCAATTGTTGTAGGAATTTTTGGCATTATTTTTATTTTAAGATTAATTGGTAAATCTGCTTTTTTCCAAAAATTAGTGAGCAGTGATTCTAATAAAACAACATTGAAAAAGAATTTTAAAAACAGAAGTAAAGTCGAGTAGTTATAATATTTTAGTTACTTAAGATGTAAATTTGCTTATATAAACATATAAAGGAGGAGTAATGGGACTATATGTTGCCATACCGTTAGTATTATTAATTTTATTGCTATTATGGGTTGTACCAGTTGGTTTGTGGTTGCAGGCTATTTTTAGTATTGGAGGAGGAGACGTAACCATCCTAGGTCTTGTTGGTATGAGATTTAGGCGTGTTCCACCTGGAGTCATTGTAAACGGTTTAATTGCTGCAAGGAAAGCAGGCCTTCATGATGTGTCAACTAGTGATCTTGAAGTCCACTATATGGCTGGTGGTAATGTAGATAAAGTTGTTGATGCACTGATTGCTGCTTCAAAAGCAGGAATTGAGCTTACTTATTCAATTGCAACAGCAATAGATTTAGCAGGTAGAGATGTTTTATCTGCTGTTCAAACAAGCGTATATCCAAAAGTGATTGATGCTCCCATTGATGGAAAGCTATCTGCGGTAGCTAAAGATGGTATTGAAGTAAGGGCAAGAGCAAGAGTTACAGTTAGAACTGATATTCCAAATCTTGTTGGAGGTGCGACCGAAGACACAATTATTGCAAGAGTTGGTGAAGGTATCGTAAGTGCTATTGGGTCAAGAGAAACATACGAAGCCGTACTTGAAAATCCTGATTCAATATCAAGAACAGTGCTAGAAAAAGGATTAAATAAAGGGACAGCCTTTGAAATTCTTTCCATTGATATTGCTGATATAGATGTTGGTAAAAACATAGGTGCGCAATTACAAGCTGATCAGGCTGAAGCAGATCTGAGAGTTGCTCAAGCTAAAGCGGAAACTAGAAGAGCTATGGCTGTTGCTTTAGAACAAGAAATGAAAGCTAAGGTTGTTGAAGCAGAATCTGAAGTTCCTTTAGCTATGGCTGAAGCCTTTAAAAAAGGCAATCTTGGTGTCTTAGATTATTATAAGCTAGACAATATTGCCTCTGATACTAGCATGAGACAATCAATTGCTGGTGTCACAGATGACAAAAAAGAAGTATCTGAGGATTAACTTTGGAAGAGTTAATATATTGGGGAATAATTTTCCTATTTTATCTATTTTCTGCCTACAGAAGTAGGCAGAAAAAGGTAGAAGCTAAAGAATTCCAAGTTCCAGAACCTTTATCAGAAGCAGAAAATAAAAATTCGAAAACAGATTTGAATATTTTTGAATTTCTAGATGAAGCAATGGAGAAGTCTGCAGTAGTGCTGGATGATAGTTTAACTACAAATTTTGTTGAACCATCAAATGATAAATTACCTATTCAACAAAATTCAAAAAAATCAATTCAACCTGACTACCCTGTTGAAGATGAGTTAAATAAATCTTTTAATATAAAAGATAAGCATTTAAATCATTTAAAATCACGCATCACTACAAAGGAAACTTCAAGTCACTCTGAACAAAAATTATTAACACTACAACAAAAGTTAAAAAATAAGCCAACCAAACTAGCAATAGTTATGCAGGCAATCTTTGATCCACCTAAATCTCAAGGTATATAAATGAAGCTTTTAATTATGGGTCCTCCAGGAGCAGGTAAAGGAACCCAAGCAAAAATTTTAGCAAAGAAATTTAACCTCGTTCATTTATCAACTGGGGATATACTCAGATCAGAGATTGATAAAGCTTCAGAAGTAGGACTTAAAGCTCAAACATATATGAATGCTGGCAATCTTGTACCAGATGAAATCTTGTTAGAGATGATGCAATTAACTTTAAAAGAATTACAAGATTCAGGAGTTATACTTGATGGTTTCCCTAGAACAATTCCACAGGCAATTGGTTTGTCAAAAATTTTTCAATCATTAAATCAAGAAATTGATAGTATCATAAACATCGAAGTTGATAAAAATGTCTTAATCAAAAGATTGGTTGAAAGAGCAAAAAATTCAGGAAGAGCGGATGACACAGAAGAAGTGATTGTAAATCGACAAAATGTGTACCTAGAACTCACAGCACCCCTAATTGAATTTTATCAAAGTAATATAATTCATGTTGATGGCGATGGCTCAATTGATAAAGTAACAGAAAGAATTTTAAAACGTATTCCATAATGAAGATAATTGGAATTACTGGTGGCATAGCATCAGGTAAAAGCACAGCCTCATCATACCTAAAAGATAAGTATAAGGCTTATATTTTTGATGCAGATAAAGAAGCAAAAGAATTGTTACAATCAACATTTGTAATAGATAAAATTCAAAAAACATTTCCGAAACTTAAAGACTTAACTACTTTATCTATAGCCAAAGAAGTGTTTAAAAGCTCAGAATCACAGAAAAAAATAAATAATATTATACACCCTATTATAGGTGATTTAATATTAGAAAGAATAAACGAAAAAAAAGATTTATATAATCTTTTTGTCATAGACGCTGCACTAATTATCGAATCAGGAGTATTTGAACAACATCGCAAGAGTGGTGCAAAGCTAATTTTAGTTATAGCAGATAAAGAGTTAAGATTAAAGCGAGCACTAGGTAGAGCAGATTTAACGAAAGAAACAATAAAAGATAGAATGCAATTACAAATGAAAGATAATGAAAAGATTAAACAATCTGATTACGTCATAGAAAACAATTCAACAGAATTTGAGCTTTTTAAAAATATAGATCAAATCATAGAAAAAATAATATGAGTAAATTTTTAAAAATATTTTTTACTACTTTATTTATTATTCATTGTTCTTCAGATGTTGGTTCTGAAGATATTTTAAGTGATAATAACGGCAATGATGGTGGCGGCGGTTTTTCAGGAGGAGGCAACCAAACAACATCTGAACTAACTGTAGAATTAATCTCTACTTACAATGATCAAACAGCTTCATTTGCAACACCATTTGGTAGCTTTACAAGAAGCTTTATTGTACATACACCCCCTAATTTTGATTATCAAACAGAATCACTTCCTTTATTATTTGTTTTGCACGGATACACTGGTAGGGCGCCATCAATCAGACAGTATTCTGGATTTGATCAAATTGCAGACCAAGAAAGATTTATAGTTGTCTATGTCCAAGGTACAACGGATCAGTTTGGCAATACAGGATGGAATGTTGATGTTGTTCCAAGTTTTTTAAGTGTAAATGATGTAGGATTTTTTAAAGCATTGATTAAATATTTTAAAGCAAGCTATAATATAGATAATAACAACATCTTTTCTTCAGGTATGTCACTTGGGGGTTTTATGAGCTATAGGTTAGCCTGCGAGCTTGATGAAATTAATAGTATTGGATCAGTTACAGGATCAATGGCTGGATATTATCAATGTGATCCTCCTAAAAAAACTGGAATCATTCATTTTCATGGAATGAATGACTCTGTAGTCCCATATAATGGTGTTGAATGGAGTTATTCTGCTAGAGCAGCACATGATTATTGGAAAAACCATAATCAATGTAATTCACAAAACGAAATAACAATACCAGATTTTAATGGTGACGGTGAATATACCACACGCCTAATCTCTTATGATTGTGAAGAAAATAAAAGTGTTGAACTTTATTCTTTAGAAGGTGAGGGACATACTTGGTGGAAAAAAACATGGGGGCATGATATTGATACCTCAGAATTAATTTGGCAGTTTTTTCAAAGCCAACAATGATAAATCAAAAACATATCGATTATTTATCTAAAGTAGATAATACACTAAAGAATATAATCAAAAGCAATACAATTCCTAAAATCTCTAAGTCAAATGACTATATTCTAGATTTATATAAGTATATTATTTTCCAACAAATATCTACAAAAGCTGGAAATAGTATTTTTAATCGTTTTCTACATTACTATAAAGCAAACAAAAAAAATATTGCTTCTTGGAGTGAAAATGAATGGAAGAGCATTGGTCTATCTAAGCAGAAAAAAAATTATATTGAAAACATTTTTGAATTAAGAAATGAAATATATGATTTAAAACGAGAGAGCGATGTAAAAAAAATCTACAAGCAACTTATTCAAATTAAAGGAGTTGGTAATTGGACAATCGATATGTTTTTAATTTTCTCAAAGAATAATCTTGATATTTTTCCTGAGGGTGATTTGGCGTTAATTAATGTGATTAAAAAAAAGTATCAAGTTGATTCTATGCATAAAATTCTTGAAATAGCTAATAAGTGGTCTCCATATAAAACTATAGCTACTTTATATTTATGGGAATCCTTGGGAGATGATTTTCCTAATTAAAATCTGATAATTTATATTTTAGAAAAAAATCAACAATTTCTTTGCTAGAATTTATTTCATGATTGTTTTTGCCAAAAAATAATCTCAGGGTAAGCCAATCTGCGATTGGTGAACCAAGCCATAAATGTCCGCCTTTAACTACCTTAAAATGAATTACTTGCGTATTAGAATTATTTTTACTGTAAGTATGCTTTTCAACAGTTGTACCATCTTTTTTATGAATATCTTTCATATTTTCAACTACTTTTATATCTAATTGATTGTATTTAGCCCAATAATTAACTGATTCAACTGTACTCAAAAAATCTCCATCTGAATTATTATATTTTTGTAATCTATCTTTAGTACCATGAATATGAATTAAAGGAATTTCCCTATCTATGTTACACAATCTGTTTTCGTTAATACTAAAATTTCCTCCAACAGATCCAAATGCAGCTATTTTATTTGATAGGCCACACATAAGCTCGTAAGAGAAGGTTCCGCCATTTGAAAATCCGCAAGCATATATACGATTAGAATCGATATTATAATTTGATGAAACTGAATCAATAAGCGCATTTACAAAACCAATATCATTTTCATCATTCAATATAGCTTTACCTACGTTCCATGATCTTTTAACACCTTCAGGATAAATTACTCCTATGCCATTTTGATGAGCGTAATTATCCATTTGTGAAAATCCTTGTTGATCCATTGCATGACTTAAAAAACCATGAAAATTAATAATTATAGGAACAGGTTTTGATGTATCTTCAGGTAATGAGACATAGTATTCCCTTATCTTTTCGTCAAAATTAATTATTTCTTTTTTAGGAACTGCTTTGTCTTTAGCTCCACCTAGAAGAAAAAACGCAATAAAAAATATGAAGATTTTATTCATATTTAAAATAGTTCATTGGTCAGACAATGAACCGAACCTCCACTTAAGTTAAACTGAGACACGCTAGCAGAATCAAAAATTATGTTATTTGATAAAGCAAAATCTGATATTTGCTTTTGGTTAAAGTTTTTACTTCCAATGAAAAGCCCTGGAAGGGTAAGGCCATTCATTGCAGTTCTAAAACTTAATGATGAATCGATATCTTGATGTTCAATCTCTATTAGCTCCCATTGATTTGATCTACAAATGCTTCTTAAATTATTTATTTCATTATCACTGAATACTTCACGAGCACATATAAGTCCAATGCAATCGTATTCATCATTGAAAATAGGAGAAATTGAAGTATCTAAATGGTAACCACTTGAATTTATAATGTGAAGGTTAGACACTTTAAGCTTTTCCGCCATTTGCTCCGCACCTCTAAGGTTATTTCTGCATTGGCCTGCTAATAGAATATTTTCTTTAGGAAGAAAAAAGAATTCTCCGCCTTCAGCTATACAATTATCGTCGAGAAATGAAACCTTATATTGTAAATCTTTTAAAGTGGATATAACATATTCTCCTTCATTCATCCTTTCAGAAAGCTTCATATTACAGATCACAATATCTTTATTTGCGTTGCATAAAAAATGATCACGCATAAAAACAAAGTCATATTTTTTATTTGTTTCAAGTTCAGATTTAAAGGGAATAATTATTGTATCTAGGGAATGTTTCTGAAGTATTTCAATTAAATTTTTATGTTCTTTTTTTAGTAGTTCTTGATTAGGTATTGCACCGTTACTCATCATATCGTTATCATGATATGCTACTATTCCATTACTCCACCAGCCATTTTTTGGAAGAGAGCTGACAGAAATTGTGATTTTTTTTAAGTTGTTCATTTTTAAAAACTTACAATTTTTAAATTAACTTTATAAGATTAAATTATGTCAATGAATAAAGATATTTTAACAGTAAAAGATTTAAACAAATATTTACCTGCTTTAAAAACAGAGATAGATATTCATTTTCAAGATAAACTCAATGAAGGATTATTCAAAGTAGATGCATTAGATGGGCTAAAGAAGATTCCAAGTGAGTCCATTGATTTGATTGTAACTGAGCCAGCACTGGAACCTAATAGTGGAATGTCTTATTCAGCATATATTAAGTGGATTGAAGAATGGGTTTCAGAATGTAAAAGAGTTTTAACGACCAGCGGCTCAATTTATATCATATGTCCTTGGGAGTCCTCATCTCTCTATCATTCAGTTCTTGGGAAAAATTTTATTATTCAGTCAAGAATTACAGCTGAAAGACAAATAGAAAATACTGAATTATCACAATGGAAAAACAAAATCTCAGATATTTGGTTTGCTACAAAATCAAATGACTATATTTTTAATCAAAATTATATCGTAAATGGTAAAAATATAAATAACCCAAAACCAGAAGAAATCAAAGATAACCTATGGTTTCACCTTGACTATGAAGAAATAGTTCATAGAATAGTAAAAGCGAGCAGTTTTAAGCTCAATTGGATTCTTGATCCATTTATGAATGTAGGAGCTGTTGGTGTAGTTGCTAAAAAAAGAGGAAGAAGATTTATAGGTTTCGAAAACAATCAAGACCAAATTCTGCTTGCTATGAAAACAATTAATGAAAGAGAAAAATGATGCTACAACAGATTGAAAAAGATATGATGGAGGCACTCAAGAGTAAGGACAGAGCAAAAGCAGGAGCGTTAAGGCTTTTAATGTCCAAATGTAAAAACAAAGCTATTGCACTTGGACACGAGTTATCAGACACAGAGGTAATTAAAGTGCTCCAAAGTGCAGCGAAACAACATAAAGAGTCTATCAGAATGTACAAAGAAGGCAATAGAGATGATTTAGTTGAAGCTGAAATGAATGAATTACAATTTGTAGAATCATATCTGCCTTCTATGATGAGCGAAGAAGAAGTTAGAAGTTTAGTAGAAAATATTATTGCAGAAGTAGGAGCTTCACAAATGTCAGATTTTAGTAAAGTAATGCCACAGGTGATGAAAAAGGGCGCAGGAAAAGTTGATGGGAATTTAGCCCAATCTATTGTTAAAGAATTACTATCTTAAATATGATTATTGACATTCTTTTTTTGATGATCTTTCTTATCATGGGTGTATTTGGAATGAGAAAGGGCTTTATTGAATCATTCACTGATTTTTTAAATCTCATTGTAGGGGTATCAATCGCATTATTCTTTTATGTAGATTTATCATTCTTTATTTCAAAATATGTTTCTATCAGTCCAACTATTATCATATTCTTTTCTATTACCCTAATTTTTACAATCTCTTTAATCGTTTTACGATTGTTAACCAGCTTGTTATTATTTTTATTTGATGGAAGTATCTCATCATACAAAACGCTAAATATGATTTTAGGTTTTATGCTTGGTGCATTTAAAGGTATCATAACTTTAGTACTTTTTTCAGGCATTTTTGAAAAATTTATTTCGATCAGGCTCTATGAGATTTTATTTCAACAGTCAAAGATTCTTGTTTTTCTGGAACCATTCAAAGACTATATTTTTAGTTGATGAGAAGAATAGCACAAGAAACAATCAACAGAGTTCTAGAAGAAGTCGATATCTTTCAGGTCATCTCACAATATGTTGATTTAAAAAAAAGAGGTAAAAACTACTTTGGTCTCAGTCCTTTTAGGTCAGAAACAAAGCCTTCATTTAGCGTAGCCCCTGATAAAAATATGTGGTATGATTTTGGCTCTGGACAAGGGGGTAATGCAGTACAATTTTTAATAGAATATGAAAAAATTAGCTTTGCTGAGGCTATACGTTCTTTAGCTGAAAAACACAATATCGAGATTATCGAGGTGGGTGATGAGCAGCAAAGCAATCTATATGATCAGCTTTATGAGATTCATAATCTTGCAAATCTATTTTATATCAATAATTTATCTTCAAAGAAAGGTTTAAAAGCCAAAGCTTATATGGCGGATAGATTTTTTGACGATGTTATTATTCAAAAATTTAGTCTTGGCTATGCTCATGATTCATGGGATCAACTATATAATGAATTGAAGGATAAATTTGATAATGAAGTTATTGAAAAGTCAGGACTATTCTCGAAAAGCAAAAAAGGGTTTCTTGATAGGTTTAGAAATAGAATCATGTTTCCTTTTTTTAGTCCTTCAGGAAAAGTAATTGGTTTTAGTGGACGTAGTTTATCAGATAAAGAGGATGTCAAATATTTAAATTCTCCAGAAACATTACTATTTCAAAAGAGTAAAGTATTTTATGGGTCTTATCAAACTATGCCTGAAATCCGTAAGCAAAATTATGTATTATTAGTGGAGGGGCAGACTGACTTTCTGAGACTTTATGAAAAAGGTTTTTCAAATGTTTTGGCAACTTCAGGGACTGCTTTTTCATCAAAACATGCAGCAGCATTAAATAAGTATACTAATAGAGTTATTCTTACCTATGATTCTGACAATGCTGGGATAAATGCAGCAATAAGAACAGGATATATTTTAATGCAAAATGGTTTTGAGGTAAGAGTACTGAATCTAGGTAATGAATTAGATCCTGATGATTATTTTAAACTTAAAGAAAATAATAATACTTCATTTAAGCAGCTTATTAAAGAAGCTGTACATCCAATTAGCTATATAATTAGTAAAAAAAATATACTATCAAAAGGCGCTTCTGATAGATCTAAGTTTTTAAATGAATCTATAGAAGAAATCAAGCTCGTTAAAGATGTTATTATTAGAAATGATTTAATAAAAAGACTATCCAATGAATTAGAAGTAATTGAAAGTGAGGTATTAAGCCGATTTGATGAAATTTCACCAAAGAGGACTCTTGTTAAGAAAGAAAATGATTCAAGTGAAACGTCAATAAGAAATTTTGATTCTAAATCAGATATTGCACAGCTAGAAATCTTAAAATTATTAATTCATAATTCTGAATTGTCTGATAATATTACTTTATCATTATTAGATAATAAGCTTTGTTACAATATTGTTAAGTCAATTCAAGAAAATAAAGGTTCATATAATAATGTGGCTCAGTTACTTGAATTTATAGGAGATAGTCCTGAAGAACGAAATTTAGTAGCAGCACTGGCGGTAGATATCCCTGAAAAAGAAAATGAATTAATTATTTTAAAAGACTGTATTAAAACATTAGAAGATATCTCAACCAAAAAAGAAATTAGTCAGATTAGAAATCAAATTCGCATTGCAGAAGATAATAATCAAAATCTCGATACTAGTTTAATTCGCAAATTAGAAGAACTTCAAAAAAAAGTCATATAAAATAAAAGCCCTCTAAAAAAGAGGGCTTTTATTATTTAATATTAGATATTATTCAACTTAGTAGTTGATAGTAACCCCAAAATTAAATTGTTTTGGAGCACCCATACGAACTCTTAAGTTTGCAACGTCTCCAGAACCATCATAAGCATCTACAAAGTCACCGATGTATAATTCATCAGTCGCATTGAACACAGAGTAATTAAATGTTACATCTTTGCCCATAACTTCTGCACCATAGCTTAATTGTAAGTTATAAATGGTTTTTCTTTCAGTTTCATAAGCATCGTCAGCGAAAGTATTACCTTCACCAAGTAAGAATGCTAAGTCCTGAATAGCACCATCATAACCCCATCTTGGGTACTGTTTAGCAAATGATTCAGCTTCAACAGATGCTTTTAATCTGTTAAAGAAACCAGTTACCATTAATACAGTTTGTGATTGTGGAGCACCTGAAATCATAACATCTTTTACGAATAGGTCAAAAGTTTCAGAACTAGCTCCGTCACCTTCAATTTCATTCCATGTGTATGATAAGTCTTCAGTAAATCTCCAATCACTTTCATGACCTCTAAGGTCTATTCTTAATACTGGAATTGGCTGATATGCAATAGAGTATTCTAACCCTTGGTGCAATTCGCTTAATCCAGTAATACTAAAGAATGATTCAACACCATTTAAGTCTTCAGAAGTACCACTTTGAGCCCTATCAGACCAAAGTGCATAGTAATAATTCATACTACCAGCCCATTGACCGTTTAATGACTTAAATCTAGCACCTACATCAAACCATGTTGCAGTTTCATTCTCGAAGCCTTCGTTCTTGATCATGTTTACATCATCAATAAGTTTATCTAATGATGGTGTCATAGCAGAGTAACTTACGTTACCAAATAATTGCCATACATCGCTTAAAACACGACTTCCACCGACTTTCATTTGATATCCTAACTCAGCATCAGCTTCAATTTTTAAGTTATCAAGCGTGAAATGATCTTGTGCTGTGTAGCTAGCAGTTGTAGCTCCAAACATTGCAAAAGCATTTGTTCCTGCACCATCGTCATAATTTGCTTGAACATACCCACCTAGCCAGTCAACAGTATTAGTGTTGTCATAGTAAAGCTTATCACCAAGTGTTCTATGTCTTTGTTCTTCTGACCAGTTTGGATTAGATGAGTTATAGAAGAAGTCACCACCTAGCAAGTCATAAACTTGACGATAGTGTTCAACTTTAGCAGTTCTCATATCTAAACCTAAAGTCATAGATACAGTGTCACTCATTTCTTTTTCCATTTTGGACATAATACCATAGGTATACTGGTTATTTCTACTACCTCTTAGGACACCTCTGGACTCATAGCCGTAGCCATCTTTCCATTGGCCATCAGACATATTACGAGCAATAGTTGCATCATAATCTCTTGTGCCATTATCACCCCAAAGGATAGAACCAGCAGAACCTGAACCACCACCTTCACCACCAGAGTAGTAGAATGAAGTAGCCATTGTTGTTGAATCATCAAGTTTTGAATACCAATTCAACTGAACAATTGGTTTGTGGAAATAGTTATTTCTTTCATTAATCATTGTTGGATCACGTTGATCTCTAGTTTTATTATTCCAACCATCAAATGGTAGCCAGCTAGCAACAGCTCTCTTACCAGTGTAAGGAGTGTCAAGATAGTCAGCTCTTGGATTATAATCTAGACCATACTCTGTTCTTAAATCTTCTTCAGCTACACCTAAATCAAGTGCTAGTTCATGACTGTAGTTTGAAATACGATTATTCCAAAAGTTTTGTCCATGAAACTGAGGAGAACCTAGAGCGATAAACTCTAAACGATTATCATTATTAATTGAGTATGATGCATTAAAGTAGTAAGACCATGCGTCTGAATAAGTACCTACAGCAAATAATCTATCGGCAGTTCTTCTTGACGCTGAAGCCATTATAGCTAATTTGTCATCCATCATTAGACCAGTATTTACAGTCA
>CBFHKL010000005.1:21769-39017 GCA_965656415.1 uncultured bacterium | reverse complement strand
TAACATACCAACAATCTGAGCTTCATTCCATGGAACGCCCATTGTCCATGCTAAAGGTCTAAAAATAATTCCAAAAATATCTTCCATAGAAGTTCCCGCAAAAGAAAGGAAATAATTAACCATTGCTACAAAGGAAATGAATGCAATTAACATAGCTGCAATATTAGCTGCTAACTTTAATCCATCTGTTGCTCCATTACTTAAAGCTTCCATTGCATTGATATTAGTTTGTTCAATATTTACATTTATATCACCCATGGTTTGAGACTCCTCCGTCTCAGGATAGATTATTTTAGCGACTACTAAAGCTGCAGGAGCAGACATCACCGAAGCGGCTAATAAGTGCCCTGCAATTCCTTGAATATCAGTTAACCATGAGACATAAATAGCTAACACTCCTCCTGAAACAGTAGCAAACCCTCCAGTCATTACTGCCATCAATTCAGATTTTGTCATTTTACTAACAAAAGGCCTTACCATTAAAGGAGACTCAGTCTGGCCCAAGAAAATATTTCCAGCTACACTCAAAGTTTCAGATCCGCTGGTTCCAAGCGTTAACTGCATTCTTCTAGCAATAAATTTTATAATAGCTTGAAGAATACCAAAGTGATAAAGAACTGCTACTAAACTCGAAAAAAATATGATAGTTGGTAATGTAGAAAATGCAAAATTAATTAAACCAGGATGAAAACCAACTCCATCAATATAAGATTTAAATAAAAAGTCAGAGCCAGAAGATGAGAAACCTATTAAAATATTAATCGACTTATCTAAAAAAGAAAAAATTGGAGCTCCGAAAGGAGTTTTAAGAATGAATAATGCAAAAATTAATTGGAAAGCCAGACCATAAATTACAGTCTTAATATTAATGGCACGCTTATTTTCTGACAATAAAAATGCAATTGAAAGTAAAGTAAATAAGCCTAGAATACCTAGTAAACTACTCATAACAACTTATAGATTTGGTTGGGCTCCTTCAAGATCAGAAGTATTTTGATCTTTTTCTTTAATCCTTGAATGCTCTTTTAACATATCAATAATTTTTTGATCTAATAAGTCGTCTGATAGTTTATTTTTGTTGGATTCTTTTTTATAGAACCTTTCAATCTCAGCTTTCTGACTTTCATTTTTCTCCAATGCATCTTTAATAAAATCTTCTACTTCAGATGGAGAAATAGATAGCTGTTTATCTTCAATAATAGACTTCCTTAATAAAAACCATTTTAAATTATTTTCTGCAAACTGTTGATATTGCTCTCGAATTTGAGCTTCATCTGCATTTTGATTATTTTGATTTTGCTTTACTTCATTAATAATATTATTTAAATAATTTTCAAGCATGGAAGTTGGAAGAATAGGGTTAACTAGTTTTACAAATTGATCAATTAATGATGAATGAAACATTTCATCAGATTTCCTTAAATATTCGTTATTAATACTATCATGTACATTTTGTTTCCAATCATCAACACTCTTGCAGTTAGGATCCATTTGCTTTACAAATTCGTCATCTAGCTTTGGAGGTACTCTCCTTTGAATTGCCTCAATTATGAACTCATAATTTTTTTCGCCCTCTCCCATATCAATTGAAATTTTTACTGAATCACCAGTATTTTTTGAAGTAAAAGATTTAGCTTTTTCTTCAATAATTGGGTCTTGACCAATTGCAATATATTTCTTTTCTTTTTTTCCTATGATTGGTAACCCTGATTCGTCAAGTTCTTGCCTATCAACAATTAAAAAATCTCCATCCATAGAACCCTTTTCAATTTGCTCTGCTTTGGCTTGAGAATTAAGAATGTTTTCAATGGTTTTATCCACCTCTTCTTGATTAGAAATAAAATTAATTTTTTCAACAGTAACCATATTGTTCTTGAACTTAGGTAACTTTAAAGCAGGTTCAATTTCAAATTCTGACTTGAAAGAAAGATCGTTTTCATATGAAAAATCTATATCTTTTAATTGTGCTTGATTTATAGGTGTTAACTCTTCTTTTTGCAAAGCCATTATATAGTATTTTTCACAAAAATCCTGCACAAATCCCATTTCAACAGAATTGATATATTGAGTCATTAAAATATTTTCAGGGACTTTACCTTTTCGAAAACCAGGAAGCTTTATTTCTTTGGCTACTTTCTTTTTTGCTATATTAAAATCATTTTTAATATCTTCCCACTTAGCACTGATAGCTAACTCAAAGGTAAAATCATTAATTTTCTTTGACTTAACTTTAAGGTTCATTGCTTTAACCTATAAGTACAACCTTCGATTGTTCTCATAAAAGTTTCTAATTGATTATGTGTACAAATTAAATCTTCGACTGGTTCATAGGAATCAGAAGGATATGAATTTTCGTCATATTCTCTTAAAAAGTTGGATTCAAATTTAATAACCATATCATCAATTACTTGTTTGTGAAGATTCTTACTTCTTAAAAAATTTAATTGCAAATTAATTTTCCCATTAGATGATAATCTAAACAATGGTAGTAATCCATGATCAGATTCACAACGAAAAGTCATGGTACCAAAATCTTCTCCACTACCCCAACTGACTTCATCTGATTTTTTTTCAGAAAAATCAACCAGCTCAATACAGTGCATAGCAATATCACTTTCGCATGATTGATTTAAGTGATCGATAAACGTTTTTTTTGACCATTTAGACATACTTTATACCTCCAAAACAATTTTAAAATAGTATGATTTTGACCAAGAATTTACAATTCTTAACAAAGAATTAAAAACTAAATCTTACGTTTTCTAAATTAATTTCTTAAAGGTTTACCTGTTTTTAAGAAATGGGCTATTCTCTTTTGAGTTTTCTCTTCTCCAGCTAGTGACATAAAAGCTTCTCTTTCAATGTCTAAAACATATTGTTCATCAACCTTAGACATTAAACCGCCTTTATCTCCACCGCTTAAAACAAAAGCACTTTTTGAAGCAACTAACTCATCATGATCTGATATTTTTCCTTGAGCTTTCATCGCTTTTAAACCTACAGATGCCATTGTTCTTAAAGTCATACCAGGTAAAGTCAAATCATCTCTATATTTAGGCGGTTCATAACCATTTTCAGCAAGTTCTAAAACTTTACTTTTACCTAAAGCAAGCAGATGTTCTGAATTCATACTAATAGTATCTGACTTTCTCAACCAGCCTTTCTTTAATGCATCAGTTGCACTTCTTGAAACAGTCAAAGGATTTACTAGGCCAATTGCTTGTCTACCGATATTCATATTGAAATTTTTAGCATCATTATTTTCAAGAAGATTAAGAATAACTCGTAAATGACCACCAGCTCCAGGGATAAGACCTTGAATAGCCTCAACAAGACCTGCATAAAGTTCACCTGCAGCGATAGTATGAGCAGAGCAAGCATAGAATTCAAATCCTCCACCTAAAGCTAAATTGAATGGACAAGTAACTACTGGATATTTAGAATGTCTTATTCTTTGAGTTACTGATTGCATTTCCTCAACTCCAGCATCCATTACGTGTAAATTTCCAGAATCAATTGCCATCTTAAAATCATTTACATTAGCACCAGCACACCAATTTTTACCCTGATGCCCAATTACAAGACCTTTATATTTACCTGTTTCTAAAAGGTCTAAAGCATCTTTTACAATGCCGACCATGGATCTATCAATTGGGTTAAATGCAGGAACAAATATTGAATGGAATTCAACATTTAAGACACCATCGCCGATATCATTTATACTAGCACTCCAATCTCTTTTAAGCATTGTTTTAGAATTTTTAAACAAACTTAAATTAAGTGTCTTATTATTGTCTTTATGGGTTAATACTTTCTTCTTAACTGGACAATAGTAAGTAAGTTTTCCATCTACAACTTCATAAAATGATTTTCTTCCAGAAGCTAACATTTCATCAACCCAAGATGGTACTTTTCTATTTTCTTCTTTCATTTTATTTACAGATTTTTCAACTCCAATAGCATCCCAAGCATCAAAAATACCTATATCTCTTGCAAAGCCCCATCTCATTGCATTATCAATTTCAATAATGCTATCTGCAATTTCAGGTACTAATTCAGCTGAATAAGTAAACATAGGAGCATTTACATCCCAAAGAAATTTTGCACCTACATCATCCAAATATGATATTGCAGCAAGTCTTTTCTTTAAATCTTTAATTGGCCTACCAACTCTAATGGTGTCAAAAAATCTTTTTTTGGTTGGTGTATATTCCATTGTATCAAAATCGAGAGATAAAATTTCTTTTCCTTCTTTTTTATACCACCCTTTACCAGATTTTTGACCTAATCTTCCATCTTCAACAAGTTTTACCAGAAGATCTGGAGCCTTAAATTTTTGTCTCTCCTCTTCACTTTCTGTTGTAACTCTTTCAAACATATTATTCATTACATTTAAAGCAGTATCTAGACCAACAACATCTTGAGTTCTGAAATATGCACTTTTTGCATTTCCAACAAGAGTACCAGATAGAGCATCAACATCTTCAACAGTTAAACCATAATCAAGTGCTTTTTGAAAAGTTAATGGACCGCTCGCATTGATTAATCTATTTCCTATAAAACCAGGTGTATCTTTTGCATGTACAACACCTTTGCCTAAAGTAGTTTCGCCAAACTCAGTAACTATTTCATAAACTTCATCAGTAGTTTTTGGTCCTTTAACCAATTCGAGCAATCTTAAGTATCTAGGAGGATTAAAAAAGTGTGAAATTAAAAATCTAGATTGCACTTCATCAGGCAAAACTTCAACTAAATTAGCTAATGGTATTCCAGAAGTATTAGAAGCTAATATTGCACTTTCTTTTAAATGAGGTAACAAACTTTTATAAACTGAATGTTTAATCTCAATTTTTTCAGCTACAGCTTCAATAATTAAATCACAATCTTTCAATTTTTCAAGATCATTATCATACGTACATGGTGTGACTAATGATGTATTTTTGCTAGAAAACAATGGTGCTGGCTTTAACTTTGCAAGTCCTTCAACTCCCTTTTTAGCTAAATCATCATTAATATCAAATAATAGCGATGGAATTCCAGCATTAGCAATATGACCAGCTATTTGTGCACCCATTACTCCAGCGCCTAAAACAGCACATTTTTTAATTTCAATACTCATTTTATCCCCTCTTAATTATTGTAGTAATTCCTTGGCCTGTACCAACACACATCGTAGCTAGGCCCATTGATTTATCTTCTTGTTCCAGAACATTTAATAATGTAGTAATAATTCTTGTTCCTGAAATACCAAGAGGATGACCTATAGCAACAGCGCCGCCATTTAAATTAACCTTATTTTTATCCCAATTTGCTTTTTTAATACAATATAATGCTTGAGCTGCAAATGCTTCATTTAACTCAATTGCATCAATATCATCCATTGAAAGACCAGTTTTTTCTAATGCTTTTTCAGTAGCAGGCACTGGACCAGAACCAAACATTTTCCAATTAACTCCAGCAACAGCTCTACCTTCGATACTTGCTCTAATTTTTAATCCATGCTCATTAGCAAATTTTTCACTTGTTATAAGCATTGCTGAAGCACCTATAGAAAATGGACTGCTAGTAGCAGCTGTTACTGTTCCATCAGCTCTAAATGCAGGATTTAATGATTTAATTTTTTCTTTGTTAGGTGTTCTCGGTCCACTATCCTTATCAATTACTGTTCCATCTTCGAGAGTTATTGGAACAATTTCATTATCAAACTTTCCAGATTCTCTTGCAGCTACAGCTTTATCATGTGAAGAGAATGAAAAATCTTCTTGCTCTTCCCTTGAAATATCTAATTCATCTGCAAGTAATTCAGCGCCTTCACCCATTGAAATGTAATAGTCTTGTTCAGCTAATTTTACATTAAAATCAGGAGCAAAACCTCCCTGAGGAATAGTAAACATGTCTTCTACTCCGCCAGCAATTCCTACCTCAATATCGCCAGCCTCAATGGCTGAGCTAATCATATGAAGAGATGTCATGGCTGAACCACAATATCTATTAATTACATTTGCAGCAGCAGTTTCAGGAATTCCTGCTAAAATAGATGCTCCTCTTGCGACTAACATTCCTGTTGGACCTTCTGGAAATGCACATCCTAGTGAAACATCTTCTATTAAATTAACATCTAATTTCTTATTTCTATCCAATAAGCCCTTTATTACCTGACCAGCAATTTCATCTGATCTCATTCCAATCATTGGACTACCTTTGGTACCTATTGGAGATCTTACTCCATCAATAATTACAGCTTTATTACTCATTTTTCCTCCTTAAAAGCTTTGAACTGGATAACCTCCAGCTTCAACAACTTTCTCTCCAATTATTTTCTTAAAACCAATAGTATCTGTTGACAATGAAAGCCTTTTTTTCAATACATCAAGCTTTACATTTAAATTATCAGGAATATCTCCATCATAAATACTATTTAAAATCTTATTAGCATATTCCATAACTCTAATTCCTTGCTCAGCAGTATATACTTTAGCACAAAGCTCAGGAACAATTTGATTTTTCTTATTATAAAGATCTTTATTTTGCATCACTCTAGATAAGGTTGAATCAGCTACATATGAAAAAATTAAAATATTAGCTAAATTTTCAATTATCATTTGTTCAGTTCCAATGTCTTGTCCATGCTTGCTTAAAGATTCATTTAAACAGATCGCATACACAGCTTTAGCAGCTTCAATACACTCGACTTCGCTTTTATAATCACCTTCATAGCCACTATGAAGATTATCTTTACAATAACCATCAACTTTTTCTAAATACTCCTTAAATCCAATTTCACCGCTCAATGCTTTGGTTATCATAGCTCTTCCACATAGCATTCGATTTATTTCATTTGTTCCTTCCCAAATTTTGTTGATTCTATTATCTCTGTAAGCTTGAGCCATAGGATATTCTTCAATAAAACCGTAGCCTCCAAAAATTTGAAAACAATGATCAATAAGTTGTTCTGCAGCCTCACTTCCATAAACCTTAACAATAGAATTTTCAGCAATATATTGCTCAGTAGTATTTCCCTGTTTTACATAATACTCAGGATCATTTTTATCTAACTCATTAATTGCTTCTGTTTGTTTTCCAATAACTGAGTAACATGTACTATCTAGTGTGTAGGTTAATATTGCTGCCGATGCTAATTTATCCTGAATAGATCCAAAATCAGAAATAGATTGCCCAAAAGCTTTTCTACTTTTAGCATATTCTACAGCGTTCTGCATTCCTAAAATCATTCCTCCAATTGCAGATGCTCCTAATTTAAAACGACCAATATTTAGGCCACAAAAGGCAGGTCCTGCTCCATCTCCTACCTTACCAAGCAAATTCTCAACTGGAACTTTGCAATCAGTGAAGTATAGTGGAACTGTTGATGAGCCTTCCATTCCCATTTTCTTTTCTTCTTTACCAATATCAAAACCTGGGGTTCCTTTTTCAACAACAATTGAAGAAAACTTTCCATCAATTTTTAATGCAATTATAAAAGTATCAGCCCAAGCACCATTTGATATAAAAATCTTTTGTCCATTTAAAACATAATGCTTACCATCATCTGAAAGTACACCAGTAGTTTTAGAATTAGTAGCATCGGATCCAGCTTCAGGCTCAGTTAAACCAAATGCAGCAATTTTTTCACCTGAACAAATACCTGGCAACCATTTTTTTTTCTGTTCATCATTCCCGTACCAAATAATTCCAAGAGAACCAATAGATGTTTGAACGTTCCAGACAGTACAAAAAGATGCACTTCCACAAAAAGATATTCCTTCAGCTAAAATACACATACCAGTCTTAGTCATTTCAGATCCACCATATTTTTCAGGAACATCAATTCCTAAGAAACCTAATTCACCCATTTGTTCAACAAGTTTTCTTATTAATTTTTCATCTTTTTTATTTAGTTCGTTTTGAGATAATGGCAACAATTCATTGGTTGCAAAATCACGCATTGCTTCATAAATCATTTTTTCTTCTTCTGAAAATAGCTCCTTACAAAAAACTTTTTCAGATCCGACAACATTAGTTAAAAATGTTCCACCCGTTTTAATTTTACTATAATCAACTACTTGTTCTTTTGACATTACTTTTCCCCTTCTTTTTGAGTATAGACATATAAAATATAGCTTGAAACTTCATCAATATATTTTTCAGCATCAACATACTTTGAACTAAAAATATTAAACCAAAATATACCTTCAAAATTTAGTATCAATGATAAAGCTGATGTCTGAGCATTATTTGGTCTCAAATTTACAAACTCTTTACTTTCAATGCCTTTTAAAATTATTAATTCTATAAATCTTTGAAAACGATTATAAACTTTTTGCATCTTCTTTTTAAAATCATCATCGTGCCTTGCAATTGCCCATAAAGTAGGAAGGCAATTGAAAAAGCTTCCATCAATTTTTAATTGCTTAGCTAATAAATTAAAAAGCTCTTTTATTGCATTTGCGCTAGACTTTTCATCAGCAGCTGGTGCGAGCAACTCCTGTGTTTGATTTTCCCACATATCTATTACAGCAAGGTAAACATCTTTTTTACTTGAATAATAATGATAGATCGCTCCTTTGCTCATTTTTGATTCAGCTACAATATCATCCATTGTGCTACTGTAATAACCTTTTTTAGTTAGCACTTTAACAGCAGCCATTAAGATATTGTTCTTTTTATCGCTTTGAAGATTTTTTTTCATAAACCGACTAGTCGGTTTAAGATAAAAAAAACATTGCTATTTATCAACAATTCCTTTGCTATTAAAAAAAAATTTTGTGTAGCTTTAATATCATGTCAAATGCACAAAATCCAATAATTGCTCCATCTTTATTAGGCGCTGACTTTTCTAACCTTCAAAAAGAAGTCGAACTTTGTAACGAATCTAAAGCTGAATGGCTTCATCTAGATATTATGGATCAACAATTTGTTCCTAATCTTTCTTTTGGACCAGGTTTAGTTAAATCTATTAGAAATCATTCAAACTTATTTTTTGATGTTCATTTAATGGTTAGCAATCCTTTTGATATGCTTCTTCCCTTTATTGATGCAGGAGCAAATGGAATTTCATTTCATATTGAAGCTACTGAATCGCGCTTTACTTTTCCGCCCAAAATTTTAATTAATACGATAAAAAAAAATAATCTTAAATGTGGGCTTGCACTAAAACCGAAGACACCTTTCTCAATTTTAAAGAAATATTTAGAATTCATTGATTATATTGTTATTATGTCAGTTGAACCTGGATTTGGTGGTCAAAGCTTTATCCCCTCAACCATAGAAAAGATTTCTGAAATCAATGAATATCTTATTGAGCAAAAAATAAGAGATAAAATTATGATTCAGGTTGATGGAGGTATTAAGCTAGAAAACTATAAAGATGTTGTTTCAGCTGGTGCAGATATACTTGTTGCAGGATCACAAGTTTTTCAATCTCAAAGTCCTATTGAAACAATTAACTCTATGCAAGCATTATGAATAAAAATTCGATCTTACAATTCAAAAATTTAAATGATGAACAAAAAGATTTATCAACAGTAAATGTTATTAAAGGATTAGTTATGGATGGAGTTAGCAATGCTAATTCTGGTCATCCTGGCGGTCCCATGTCTTTAGCAGATTTTACTTATATTTTATATTCTGAATTCTTAACAATTAATCCTGAAAATCCTGATTGGGAAAATAGAGATCGTGTAGTTTTATCTGTGGGACATACCTGCATGCTAATTTATTCAATTTTATACTTTTGTGGCTACTTAAAGATTGAAGATCTTAAAAACTTTAGGAAATTGGATAGTTTAACACCTGGTCACCCTGAAATAGAAACTCCTGGTATTGATGCAAATACTGGTCCTCTTGGACAGGGAGTGGGCATGGGCATTGGTATGGCATTAGCAGAAAAAGCATCTGCAAATTCTACTTTAAAAAGATATACATATATATTAGCTGGAGATGGAGATTTGCAAGAACCAATAGCATTAGGAGCTAGTACTCTTGCAGGTCATTGGCAACTTTCAAATCTTATTATGTTCTATGATAAGAATGATATTCAAATTGCAGGAAAAACATCAAGAGTAGATTCAACTGACTATGGAAAATTATATGAAGCAATGGGTTGGCATGTACAAGAAATAGATGGGCATAACCATAATGAAATAAGATTGGCATTAGAAAACGCTCAGTCAAACGACAAACCAAGCATTATTATTGGAAAAACTGTAATAGCTAAAGGAAGCTATAGTCTTGAAAATAGTCATAAATCACATGGTAGTCCATTCAACGAAGAAGAAATAAAACTTACCAAAGAAAAGTTGGGACTTTTACAAGAGCCATTTTTCTGTAATGAAGAAATTATTAGTCACTTTCAAAGAAACTTTGATTCTCTTAAACATAAAATAGTTGAAAGGGATAAAGAGTTTGAATCAAAAAGCATTAATCTTGATCAAATGCTTAAATCATTATCAGTTCCAGATTTTGGAAGTGATATAATGGCAACAAGGCAAGCATTTGGAATTTCATTAGACGAATTTGCAAAAAAATTTCCACATATTATTGGTGGATCAGCTGATTTAGATGGCTCAAATTGCACAACAAATTTTGCTAATACTTATGATGATTTTTCTGTATCAAATCCTAAAGGGAGAAATATAGCATTTGGTGTGAGAGAATTTCCAATGGGAGCTATAATGAATGGAATTGCTCTTTATGGAAATCACTTTCCTTTCGGAGGAACATTTTTAGTTTTTAGTGACTATGTTAGATCAGCTATAAGGCTATCTGCAATTCAAAATCTTCATGTGATGTATGAGTTCACTCATGATTCGATTTTTGTTGGCGAAGATGGTCCAACACATCAACCAGTAGAACATTCGATGTCTTTAAGAAATATTCCTAATCTTTTGGTTTTTAGACCTGCTGACGCACTAGAAACATTTTATAGTTTTAAATCAATTATGAAAAATGTTAATAGCCCTAGCGCAATTCTACTTACAAGACAAAAACTGCCAAAACTGAATATTGATGAAAAAACTATTGAAGAAGGTGTAAATAAAGGTGGGTATATATTGAAAAAAGAAGATAATCCAGATGCAGTTTTATATACAACAGGTTCAGAAGTTCATTTAGCCTTGGATGTATGCAAATCAATCAATAAAAAAATTCAAATTATCAATATTCCTTGCTGGGAATTACTTGAAATACAAAATGAAGAATATATTTCTACAATAATGAATAAATCTTGCTCAAAAAGAATATCTTTAGAAGCTGGTATAACTTCAGGTTGGCAAAAATTTACAGGTATTGATGGTTTAAATATTGGCATAAATGAATTTGGTGCATCTGCACCTGGAAAAGATGTTGCTTTGCATTTAGGATTTGTAAAAGAAAAAATTATTAAAAAAATTGAGGATTATCTTCATGGGTAAAACTATTGTTCTTGCAACTGATCATGCTGGCTTTGAGTTGAAAGAATATGTTAAAAAATTTCTTTCAGAAAAAGGCTACAATGTTAAAGATTTTGGAGCATTAGAGTATGACGCACTAGATGACTATCCTGACTTTATACTACCTGCCGCAAAATATATTGCTGAACATAATTTAATTGGTATAATTTTTGGTGGATCAGGTCAAGGAGAAGCAATGGCTGCAAATAGAATAAAAGGTATTAGAGCTGCTGTATTTTACAATGGACCAAGTGAAATTGTTGAATTATCTCGAATCCATAATAATGCAAATATATTATCAATTGGAGCAAGATTTTTATCAAATCAAGATGCTGAATCAATAATTGAGCTCTGGCTATCTACAGATTTTGAAGCAGGAAGACACGCACAAAGAATAGAAAAGCTAGACTCTTAAATCTGCTACAATAAGAAATAGTAGTAGAGGAAAATAATATATTGATGTCTTAAAAATTAATCGTGCATTATCATTATTTTGTTCAAGGATAAATGGTAAACAAAAAAGCATATAAATGTTACTTAATATATATGCACCAACAAAATATACTCTTCCTGAAAATCCCAAAAAAAATGGTAGTGTAGAAATTGGAATTAAAATAAGTGCATGTAAAAAAATATGTAGAACTGTTCTTTTAATACCATTGTCAATTACTGGCAACATTTGCAATCCTGCATTTTTATAATCTTCTTTATACATATATGCAATAGAGTAAAAATGTGGATGTTGCCAAAAAAATAAGATTAAAAAAACAGCAATCCCGCCCCACTCAAGCGAATTTGTAGCTGCAGTCCAACCTCCAAGAGGTGGAATGGCTCCTGGTATAGCACCCACAGAAGTATTTAACCAAGATTTTCTTTTTAATGGAGTATATAAAAACAAGTATGAAAAAATTGTCATAATAGATAGCACACATGTTAGAAAATTAACTTTGAAATAAAGAATTAATAGCCCTGAAAAAATAAATGATATTCCTAAGAATTTTGCGAAACTAATAGAAATCTTTTTCGTTGGTAACACTCTATTTTTTGTCCTATCCATTAACTTATCAGATTCAGACTCAATTACGTTATTCATTACTGAAGAACCTGTAGAAGAAAGCAATGTTCCAAACACAGTATAAAAAAGTAACATATAATCAATATTACCTTGAGCACCCAAGTAAAAACCAATGACAGTTGTTGTAAGAACAAGAAAACCGATCCTAACCTTAGTAAGCTCAATGAGATTATTAAACATATTATCCTTGATTGAGTAAAGTGACTATATCGCTTTGCAGTTCGAAAATATTAGATTCTATAGTACCTTCGTAATATTTTCTAATATTCAACTCTTTATCAACTAAAACAAAGCGTGTTGAGTGTCCAGCAGGCAATAATGCTGCAGAAAGATAAAATCCTTTTTCAGATAGCTCAATAATTTCAATCAGATTTCCTCTCAAAAAAAACCAGTTATCATTATTACTATAATTAGAGGAAAATTTTTCTAATATATCAAGTGTATCATAATCTGGGTCTGTGGTAATTGATAAAAATTGAACATCATCTGAAGCAGAAAATCTTTCTTGGAGAATCGACATATTTTCTGACATAATTGGACATGCGCCTTCACATTGAGTAAAAATAAAACTTACAATTGAAATTTTGTCATTTAGATTCTGATCAGTTATGATTGATCCATCAAAATTTGTGAGTGAAAATGAGGGAACCTGTCCGATAACACCCATATTATCAATTCTGGATTTAGTAGCCTTATCTATTACATACAATCCAAAAGAACCAAGCATAAAAATAAATAAGAATGCTATAACGAGTTTTTTATTAAGACTGCTCATATTGCAAAGTATTATACAATATAATTATAATTCCTACAAGCCAAGAAGAACCCCAAGTATGAAAAAGTCTTGTTAACTGTGGGAGCTCAAAGAAAATCATCATCTCACCTAAAAATATTTGAAACATTATCATCCCAAATATGAAATATACTAATTGCTTTGAAAGACCCAAAAAATCATCCTTAAATAGATAGCATAGATAAAAGCTTAGAAATAAAAGAGAAAATCCTAAAATTGAATGTAAATACTTGTAAGAATTTAAAGAATCCAAAAGCTCTCCTTTTGAAAATAAAGGATTATCTATAGCTATTAGTTCAATATTAGTTCTTATTCCAGTTCCAAGTAAAATTTCAATAACAATAAAAATCCATAATGTAATTAATGATATTGAAACTTTTTTTGATAAAAGAATACTAGTAAAACTGTCAAAGTTAATAAGCTTATAAGATTCTATAGTAGCATAGCTCAATACCGAAACTAAAAACAAAGCCAAAATCATATGTAAACTGACAATAAAGGGATTTAAAACTGATGATACAACAATTGCCCCCAAGCCTCCATTAGCACCTACGAGAAATAGTGACACTAAAGAAGAGTATAAAATTTTTGAATTTTTTCTAAAATAAACTAAAGCAATAACCGTCATTAATGTAATAGATAATCCAACAATGATTCCTAACATTCGATTACCATATTCAATCCAGGCTAGAACGATATTGAATACTGTCGGATCGATATGACTGGGAATTTGTTCAATGCTAGTTGGTGGAATCCATCTTCCAAAACATTTTGGCCAATCTGGACATCCTAAACCGGAGCCAGATACTCGAACCAATCCTCCTACAAAAATTAAAAGATAGGATAAGAAAGTAGATATAATAGCTGATCTGAAAAAAAGCTTATTTGTCATTTAATGATGATCCTTATCCTCATGATGATCGTCAGAATGTTCGTCGACTGGATGGCCGTGAGTATCTGTTAGAGGTAAAGTATCATAAAATGCAGCTCTTTTGTTAATGGGATCTTTGGTTTCAGGATTTAGTCCTAAATCACCCCTAAACTCTGTATCTAATAAAGTAATTGTAACGAAAATTCCAAAAAACATTAAGGACATTAAAAACATTGTTAAGTTTTTCTTATCATCCCATAACAAATGCATGAAAAAAAATGCAACTAAACTTGCTTTTAGCGTTGCAACAAGCATTGCAACTACAATATTTAAAGCACCCAAATCAACATAAGATACCCATACTGTTACTCCAGATAGAAATAAAAGCGATGCTGCAATTATTAAGTAAGTTCTAAGAGGTGTTATATGATGTTCTGACATATTTCCTTATCCAATTAAATAAAATAGTGGGAATAAATAAATCCAAATTAAGTCAACTAAATGCCAAAAGATTCCTATCATTTCCATAGGAGTATAATATTCTGGACTCAAGTTACCTTTGTATGTACTATAAATTAACCATGCGATTAAACCCATTCCTATGGCAACGTGTAAACCATGTAAACCCGTCATTATAAAATAAATACTAAAAAATATATGGGGATTATTTAAGTGAGCAGCGTCAGGACCCATATATGAATAAAATTCTCCAGGTAACTGACCAACTTCAAACTTATGAGAATATTCAATATACTTAATGCCAAGAAATACTAATGCAAAAAGAAATGTTGCTACCAACATTAAAACTGAAAGCTTTCTATTGTTTTTTTGAATTGCCCAAATTGCTAGGGCCATTGTAAGCGAGCTAGTGATTAAAACTATAGTATTCATTAATCCTTTGTTTACATCTAATAATTTATGAGCATCAACAAACATATCAGGATACCAAGATCTATAAACAATATAAGCGACGAATAGACCAGCAAATGTTAAAACTTCTGTCAAAATAAATGCCCACATAGCAAACTTAGAAGTTTCATACTGTTGATTTACATCATGGAAATAATGTTTTAAATGATTTGGTGCGTTTGGATTATGATGACTCATTTTTTATAGGTTTTTTCTACAATTACTTTGTCATAATCATATGGTCCATGCTGTAATACAGGTTCTTCTTCAAAATTATGAGGATGAGGAGGTGAAGATGTATGAGTCCACTCTAAAGTCATACCACCCCAAGGATTTGATCCTGGATCAACTTTATTCTTCTTAATAAACGACCAAAACAGGTTCATTACAGCTATGAAAATTGATATACCTAGTATTCCTGACCAAAATGTTGAATAACTATGTAATTCGACAAATTGCTCATCATAAGTAGCATATCTTCTTGGCATACCTCTCAACCCAAGTAAAAATTGAGGAAAAAATGTACCATTAAATCCTATAAACACTCCTAAAGCAGCAATATTTGCAATTGTCTGGTTGTACATTACACCAAAGGATTTTGGCCACCAATGATGTAAGCCACCTAAGAATGCAACAATAGTACCTCCTTGCATTACATAATGAAAGTGTGCGACAACAAAGTAGGTGTCATGTAGGTGAATGTCCAGAGCAACAGCTCCTAAGAAAATTCCAGTTAATCCTCCAATAGTGAACAGAAATAAAAATGATAATGCATACATCATTGGTGGAGTAAAAGAAACTTGCCCCTTATACATTGTTAAAATCCAACTAAATATTTTTACTCCAGTAGGGATTCCTACAAAATAAGTAATGAAAGAAAAAACAATCTGTGAAAATACAGACTGACCTGAAGTAAACATATGGTGACCCCAAACTAAAAATCCAATAAACGCAATTGATAAAGTTGAGTAAGCAATAAATTTATATCCCCAGATTTTTTTCCTTGAATGGACAGGAATAATTTCGCTAATAATTCCAAATGCAGGTAAAATCATAATATATACTGCAGGGTGAGAATAGAACCAAAAGAAGTGTTGATATAATACAGGATCTCCTCCTAATGCAGGATCAAAAATTCCAATACCAAGGAATCTTTCTAACATTAATAAAACCATAGTTATAGCTAAAACAGGCGTTGCTGTAATTTGAACTAAAGATGTACCATAAAGTGCCCAAACAAATAAGGGCAATTTATACCAAGTTAAACCAGGAATTCTCATTTTATGAATTGTGGCAATAAAATTCAATCCAGTTAAAATGGAAGAGAAACCAATAATAAAAATTCCTAATGTCATTGGAACAACATTAGATGAACTTTGTGTTGAATATGGAGTGTAAAATGTCCATCCAGTATCAACTCCCCCATTTATTATTGTGTACATTGCAAATAATGCACCAAATGAATAAATATAAAAGCTTGCTAGATTTAAACGTGGAAAAGCTACATCTTTAGCACCAACCATTAAGGGTAATAATATATTACCTAGAGCACCTGGAATCGCAGGAATAATAAAAAGGAAAATCATTATTGCACCATGTAATGTATACACATTGTTGTATACTTCATTAGAAATTATATCATTTCCTGGAGCTGCAAGCTCAAATCTCATTACTAATGCTAATAATCCACCTAAAAAGAAAAATAAAATACCGCTGAAGAGATACATCAATCCAATACGCTTATGATCCAATGTTAATAACCAAGACATTATTCCTTTTGGATGGTTCAGGTAATTTTGTTTTATATTTTCGCTCATAAATTCCTCTTAATTTACAATTAAATTTGAGAATCCTCGTTTAATGTTTTCAAGAATGCAATCAATGCATCTAGCTCTCTATCACTTAATAATCCTTGATAAGTTGGCATAACACCTTGGTATCCAGCAACAATTTGAGTCATTGGCTCAAGAATAGAACTTCTTACATAATTATCATCTATAACTGCAGAAGTTCCATCATCAAATACTCTTTCTTGCCCCCACATCTGACTGGTTTGTAAATATGACGGACCAACAAGGGCTGAACCATCTAAGGTATGACAAGTGTTACAAGCTTTTTTTGTATAAAGCTTTGCACCTAGCTCATCTAAAGGAAGATCATCATCTTCAGAA
>CBFHKL010000005.1:0-21670 GCA_965656415.1 uncultured bacterium | reverse complement strand
CTAGCATAATGCATAGAAAAATGATAGTAAATATACCTCCTAATCGCATAACATTGGTAGCAAAAATTGTATAAGTATTTTTATATGGGTCATAATGATAACAATACAAAATAATTTTATCTAAAGTGCTTCCAATTTTTCCCTCTGATGCCTCCAAAATTCCCAATTTTAAATCTTTGACAGGATATTCAATTCCATATAAATATCGGGAAATTTTTCCTTCAGAGCTTAACAATGTAATAGCAGCTGGGTGCATGTATTCATCCCTCTGCTTATCATAATAATATATATATCCAATACTATCTGCAACTTTTTTAATACTCTCTTGATCAGCGGTTAAAAAATGCCAATCATTTTTCATATTTTCTAAGCCAAATCCTCTTATATAATTTTTCTTCTTTTGATTAGCAAATAAAGTTTTTTCATTTGGGTTTATATCAATAGTTATAACTTGAAAATCATCTCCAGCATTTAAAGTTAGATTCTTTAAAGATTCAGCTAGACCATTCAAAACTAAGGTACATAACATTGGACATTCAAAATAGTTCAAAGTCAAAACAGTAGGAATTTCGTTGTTGAAAAAAGTTCCTAATTCAATTTCATTTCCACTTTCATCTGTAAAAATTGTATCAAGTGGTATATATCCTCCTAAGTTTTCTATAACATCAATTTTTTGTTCGCTTGGGAATTCTTTTTTTAAGGTCTGGGCATGCGAAAAACAGAATGAAAAAAGAATGAAATAAAGAAAAATGCTATTTCTTTTCATTCAATAAGATTTCTTTAGATTTTTCAATCGGTATTTGGTAGATATCTTCTTCACCTTCTTTAACTTTATAGCTATTAAGATTATCTTGCTCAAATTTTCTTAATTCTTCTAATTTGGCTGAACGTTTACTAAGCTTAAATTCATAAGTAGAGCTATCAAGAACTCTCACATAGTATTCATAAAGCATATAAATAGTACCTAGAACCGTAATAATAAATATTACCCCTCCAATTAAAACCGGTTTAACTGGTATATCTTTTTTTTCGTATCCTGAATTATCCATAATTAATGGTTCCTATGATTTATTGAATGAACAAGTTCTGAATCGTTTAAAGGCACAAGGTTTGATCTTGAGGTAATATATTTAAATCCACCAATGAAAATTAATGCAAAACTAAGCATGGTAATTATATCGTAAATACCAAAGAAGAAGTCTTGTTTATGAACAGTAGGCATTATAATAAAATTAATATCAATATAGTGCATAAATAAAACCCATATTGTCATTATTTGCAGAAGCCTAATATTTCTTTTTGAACCTCTAAAAATTAAAATAAAAAATGGTATGAAAAATTTTCCAACGATTAATAGAACACTTATTACTTTCCATGATCCAACCCATCTATGAAGGTACCAAATAGTTTCTTCGGGTATGTTGCTATACCAAATAAAATAAAATTGCGCTCCAGCGATATAGCAATAGAATACGGTGAAAGCAAATAAGTACTTTCCTAAATCATGATAATGTTCAATACTAACTATGTTTCGAAGATATCCCTGATCTTGTAATCTTATTATTGTAAATGTAAGAAAAGCTAAAAATGCTAGGAAAGCGCCTGCAAATGTATAAACTCCATACATAGTAGAATACCAATGAGGATCGAGGCTCATTTGCCAATCGAGTCCTGCAAATGTTAAACTAATAAAGAAAAATACACCCATAGGACTCATGCAAAAGTATCTTAAGTTCTCTAAAATTTTTACATCACCAGTCCTATCATGCTTTATAGAATTATAATAAATAAATGATGCTATGATATTCCATAAAGCAAAATATAAAAATGCTCTAAAAATAAATGATTCTTCGTTAAGGTAAGCTAGCTTATGTTGAATTAAATGATCAGCCTCAAAATCATGAGTTTTCCAATAATAATGATTTGGTAACCATTTAAATAATTTTTCCATTCCAAAAATAATTGGAAGAAAAGGTAAGGTGAATAATGGTACTAACATAATTGTATTCTCCATTATTCTTCTAATAGATACACTCCATGTCGCTGAAAAAGCATAATGCACCATAATAAAAAACATTCCTCCAAGAATAATACTGAGCCAATAAAAATAGGAAGTCAAATATGAAAAATAAAATACCTTATCAGATGCCCCAAAAAACCATGTTAGAACTAATGTGATATATCCAACAGCAATCAAAATCAAATTATTTGATTTTTTTGATACATAAGAATAGGTCTTCGGATCAAGATTCATTATGAATTATCACTCAATTTATTTTGTTCATCTTCCGGTAAATCTTCAAAAGTAGCATTTTGACTTCTTTGTAAAGCTCTAACATAATGAATAATTGACCAGACATCTTCAGTATCAATTTGATAGCCATAGGCAGGCATACTTCTTAAGCCATAAACAATAGTATTATACATTTCTCCATCAGCCTGCTCTCTAATTCGCTGATCATGTAAGTTAGCAGGAATTACAGGATAATCATACTGAGTAACAATACCTTTTCCATTACCAACTCCAGAGTGACATACACTACAGTAAATAGTATATCTTTCTTGCCCCCTGTTTAAGACAGCTTCAGTTAATTCGATAGGATTAGAAATAAGGTAAGAACCGTCGTCATTTTTACCACTGATAAACGAATGATTTTCAGCAATCATTCCTCGAGCAATGGTTCCTTCAACAGGCTTTCTCATGGTGGATCCGTCAGCAAAAAAATTGCTTTCTTCTAAAGATCGATATTTTTGTTGATTGTCCATGTTTGGATTTAAATGGATAGGTGTACTTTCAAATTTTGAACCTCTAAAACATCCGGTCAGAAATAATAAGCAGATTATAATAATATTAATTCTCATCGCTTAATACCTCAATTTCAGTACCACCAATATTTCTTAAAAAATTAATCACATTATTTTCATCATATTTTGGATCATCAACTTCTATACTTACATAAAATGCATCGCTACTTACATCTGAAAATTTTTCAGAATAAAAAACAGGATGATGGAACCTAGGAATACGATTAAAGAACATCATTCCAAAAACGGCACCAAATGCACTAAATAATACCATTAATTCGAAAGTAATAATTGCGTATGCAGGGTAAGCAAAATATGGTTTACCACTGATATTCATTGGATACTCAATAGAATGAATCCAGGTTTGTAAACCAAATCCAAATAGTGCTCCAGTCAATCCCATTGCACCAATCAAATAACCAAGCTTAGAACGCTCAAGACCCATTGCATCATCCATACCATGAATAGGAAAAGGAGAATGGCAATCAAACTTAGTAAAACCTTCGTCTTTAACTTTTTCTGCAGCATGAACTAGAGACTCAGGACTGTCAAACCTTGCTATTACACCAAACTTACTCATGATCGTGTCCATGATGAGGGTTTGATTCTGGTAAAACTAATTTTGCTTCTGCAATGGAAACCATTGGTAAAAATCTCAAGAATAGTAAAAATCCGGTAAAAAATAGTCCAAAAGTTCCAATATAAATTGAAACATCAAATATTGTGGGGTTATACATTGCCCAAGCACCAGGCATAAAATCTCTATGAAGAGTAATTACAACGATTACAAATCTTTCAAACCACATTCCGATATTAACAAGAATTGATGTAATAAATAGAAAAGGTATATGCCTTCTGTATTTTTCAAACCAAAAAAATTGAGGGACAACAACATTACAAAAAATCATCGCCCAGTATCCCCACCAATATGGACCTAATGCTCTATTAACAAATGCAAAAGACTCATATGGATTTCCACTATACCAAGCTACAAAAAATTCCATTGAATAAGCATAGCCTACCATACAACCAGTCAACAACATAATTTGAGCCATCTTATCTAAATGCTCTACTGTAATAATATGTCCTAAATTATAAACTTTTCTTGCGATAATTGATAGAGTCATTACCATGCCAAACCCTGAATAAATAGCACCAGCAACAAAATATGGAGGGAAGATAGTAGTATGCCATCCAGGAATTACGCTTGTTGCAAAGTCTGAACTAACAACACTATGTACAGATAAAACTAATGGGGTGGAAATTCCAGCTAGTACTAGATATGCTAACTCATAGTGTTGCCATTGTCTATTACCACCTCTCCAACCCAGTGCAAAGAAACCATATACTTTCTTTTTTAAACCTTTCGCTCTATCTCTTAAGGTGGCTAGATCAGGAATTAAACCAGTATACCAGAAAAGTAAGGAAACAGTAAAATATGTAAAGACTGCGAAGAAGTCCCAAATTAATGGACTTCGCATGTTTGGCCACATTCCCATTTGATTAGGTAGTGGGAGGAACCAATATGCTACCCATATTCTACCAACGTGAATTCCAGGAAAAACTAAAGCACAAATTACAGCAAAAAGAGTCATTGTTTCTGCAAATCTATTAATAGCGTTTCTCCAATTTTGTCTAAATAAATGTAAAATTGCTGAAATTAATGTGCCTGCATGACCAATACCAACCCACCAAACGAAGTTAATAATAGCCCAACCCCAGAAAACAGGATTGTTAATGCCCCATACTCCAGTACCTTCCCATATTAAAAAACCAACACTACCTACAAAAATAGCAAGAAGAGAAAGAGCAAAACCAAATAATAACCACCACTGAATTGGTGTCTTCTTTTGTTCTGGAACACCAGCAATATCATTTGTAATCGATGTAAAATCTTGATTACCTGGAAGCAGTTTTTCTGCTCTTATATCAGCTTTTGATTTAACTGGCATTTAGTGACTATCTCCATATGAATTAGAAACAAGCATTGGGTTTTGGTTTCTAATTTTTGCTAAATAAGTTGTTCTTGGAGCAGTTCCTAAATGAGCAAGTAGTGCATAGTCTCTATTTCTTCTTTTGGCTTTACTCACTTCACTGTTAGGGTCATTAATATCTCCAAATTTAATTGCGTCTGCCGGACATGAAGATGCGCATGCAACTTTGACATCACCATCTTGCATTTCACGATTTTCATTTTCAGCTTTTATTCTCGCTGCACTAACTCTTTGATAACAATAAGTGCATTTCTCCATAACACCTCTAAATCTTATAGAAACATCTGGATTCATTGCCATTTGAACAACTTCGGGTAAATCTCTTGTGTAATTATAAAAATTAAATTTTCTAACCTTGTAAGGACAATTATTTGCACAATATCTAGTTCCAAGACATCTATTATATGTCATTTGATTTACTCCATCTGAAGAGTGAGTTGTTGCTGCAACAGGGCAGACAGTTTCACATGGAGCAAGTTCACAATGGACACAAGCAACTGATTGTGTTGATACTTCGGGATTATCAGGATCACCTGAAAAGTAATTATCAATTCTTATCCAATGCATTTCTCTGCCTTTCATGACTTGTTCTTTACCAACGACAGGTATATTATTTTCACTTTGACATGCTATTGAACAAGCATTACATGAAGTACAGCTGGTCAAATCAATAGACATTCCCCATTGAGGGCCTTTTGAATAATCCCAATCAGGATTATACATTGAATGATCAGCCCAACTTTTTTTCTTATCTGGTTTATGTTCTTCAACCTTTTTTTGAACCCAATCAGGATTGTCTTGGTAGTAATCTAAAGTTGATTGTTTAACCAATTCAGGAATTCTTGACTGAGCTTCTTTTGAAGCTAGATCATCAAAACCAGGAGCAGCATATTTATCATCTTCCATACCATGATGATCTTGAGTAGATGCTAATGGATATGTTTCATTTAATACTTTAATAGCTCCATTAAGCATAAAACATGAATTAGATGATGTTCTTAATGGATAAACATTAAATCCAACTCCATTACCAATTCTTCCATTGAATTTTCTACCATATCCCAATTCAAGAGAAATAGATTTCTGGTTTTGTCCAGGAGTTATGAATGCAGGAATCTTAATTGAATTACCTCCAACAGTAATTTCTAGCATTTGGCCATTTTTAATATTTAGTTTTTTTGCAACTTTCATACTTATCAATGCAGCATTGTCCCATGTTAAACTGGTTACTGGTTTTGGAATTTCTTGTAACCAACCATTATTAGCATATCTTCCATCATAAACTGATGATGAAGGATTAAAAATAATTTCAAATTTTCCATCATCAAGCTTAACGTTTTCATTTAAAACCTTTACAGATGCTTTGGAACTTGACTTTACATTTACTTTCTTTAATAAAGATTCTTCGAATACTCCATCATGTAAGACTTTGTCCCAAACTCTATCAAAATTACCTTTTTTAATAATTTTTGATTTCCAAACATTCTTTACTGTTTCATAAGCACTTTGCTCTTTGGAATAGACAACTGGTGAAAGTACTTGAATTGCACTTTTTGAGTTAAATAAAGGCATTATTTGAGGTTGAACAACGCTCACAAACCCATCATAAGTCATTGCATCTCCCCAACACTCAAAATAATGATTCATAGCAATATTCCATGAACATAGCTTTGAAGTCTCATCAACTATATTTGTTAAATGAACTGTATTTTTTACTTTGCCTAATGATTTTGCAAAATCAAAATCGGATGGTGAATCATAAACTGGATTAGCTCCAAGAATAATTAAGTTTTCGACTTTTCCTTTTTTCATATCATCACAAAGTGACTTGAAATCATTTATAGATGACACCTGAGACAATGATAAAGGATAATAATCAACTGGTGCATTTAACTGATAATTAATTAGTGCAACTAATTGATGAAACTCTTTAGATAATGAGGATCCACCTAAAATAATTGACTCTCCTTTATTAGACATTAAATCTTTTGCAGCAGCTTTAATCCATAAATTGTTTGGACCTTTTACCTTGTTTGCATTAATAGATAGTCCAAGCATTTTTAATTCATAAGCTAGTTCAGCTAATAAATTTTCCATCTCATATTGAGGAACATTAAGTCTATGATCTGCACTGGATCCTGTAGATGATATGGAGCTTTCAGCAACATACAATCTATTCATTGTGCTATTCTCGTCAACTATATCTCTATTTTGAGCAAACTTTCTAGTATGATAAATATTGTTATCATCAACCCCAAGAAAATCTGATCCCAATGAAACAATTATTTGAGCATTCTCTAATCTATACAGTGGCTGTAATCTTTTTGAAAAAGCTTTTTCAATTCCATCATAAAGATTTTCATTATTGATTGATTCATACACAACCCAATTTGCATTAGGTAAATTCTTTTTGAAATCTTCTTTAATAGATTTAATTGTTGGAGAGGATGATTCTTGCATTAACACTGCTAGTCCTTTTCCATCAGTTTTGTTTAAGCTTTTTGCAAATTTTAAATATTCAGACCAATCAACTTTATTGCCTTTATATTTCACACCTCTTGCTCTGTCAGGATCATACATCTCTAGAGTGCTAGCCTGAGCAAAGGAATTTGATTTACCCATTGTAGCTGGATGCTTTTCATTTCCCTCAACCTTCACAGGTCTTTCATCATGATTTTCAATTACTACCCCTAAAGCATTATTTTTAAAAGGTAATGTACTTGCATAATATTTTGGAATACCAGGAATTGTTCCAATTTCTGCCTCAACATATGGAATGATTTTTTGAACCGGTTTCTTACATCCTTCTAAGCCAGCAAGTGCTACTGAAGCAGCAATTAATGACAAAAAATTTCTTCTTGAAAGCCCATTATCAATATTATGTTCAGACTGTTTTAAAAAACGATTATAATCTTCTTCCGAAGAAATATCTTTAAGACTTTTCCAATATCCAAATTCTTGGTTATTTTTTTTATCTAATGCAGGAGCATTAGTCTTTACAAACTCTTGATTCTTTTTTTCTATCTGTGACATTTTTGACAATCTCCAACAGGTCTTTCTTCCCCATGTTCAGCAACCCATGATGAAACAAATTGATCATAATCTGCAGGTGGAGTCCAATACATATTGGTGACTTCACTAACAGGTCTTACTTCCGGCGCATCAGATCTATGACAATCTAAACACCAATCCATACTAAGTGGCTCAACTTGATAGACAACTTCCATTTCTGCAATATTTCCATGGCATGATATACATGCTACTCCAGAATTTACATGAACACTATGATTAAAATATGCATACTCAGGAAGCATATGTACTTTAATCCATTCAATTGGTTTACCAGTTTCCCAACTTTCTCTTACTAGTTCTAACTTTTCGCTATCTGTTTTAACATAGGTATGACACCCCATACAAGTTTCTGTTGGTGGAATCACAGCTGAATAGCCCTGCTCAACTCCAACATGACAATAACGACAATCTATTCCCATATCACCGGCATGTAGTTTGTGGCTATAAGGAACTGGTTGCGTTGGTGCATAACCAACATCAGTATAGTAAGGAGATCCGTAATACCAAATAAAAGAAGATAATGAAAAAACTAGCAGAAAAACTGCAATCAGGAAAATTCCTGGAAAATTGTTTGTCCATCTTGGGAATATTTGCATTTTTACTCTTATAAAAAATCTTCAATAATTTTTATAAAATTATGTGTAAACATTACGTCTATATTGGTATTCAGTCAAGACATAAAACTTAAGTATTAACTTTTTTTAATTAAATATTATAAATTCACGTTTAATGAGTGAATCATATAAAATTATTTCTTCATCAATTCTGTTCTGGTTTTCTCAAAAAAAATGGTTTGTTTATAGCATACTAGTTTCAATTTTTCTTTTGAACTTGGCCACACCTGCAGGGTTAACTGTCCCAGCTTATCACAGCTTGATAATATTACTATTAGTATTCATGTTAGTAACATTTGAGCCCATTCCATTTCCAGCAATTGCCTTACTTACTTTAGTTTTACAGGTTGTGCTTGGGGTTGCTCCTCCTAATGTTGTTGCATCTTCTTTTATGAATGATGCGGTATTATTTGTTATGGGATCTTTAATGTTTGCTATAGCAATAGTTCATCAAGGGCTTGATATACGATTAGCAAAATTGATTATTAAAGTTTTTGGAAAAAGTAAAAGAATGTTCTTAGCTGGGCTAATGACTATATCTGCGGTATTATCATCTTTTTTAGGAGAACATACTGTAATTGCTATTATGCTTCCAATTGGTTTATCTGTCATTAAAAATATTGATACCCAACAAGAAGATGGGAAAAATGCTGTACTATTAACACTATTTTCTATTGCTTATGGAACAATTATAGGATCAATTGGTACTCCATCTGGCGGAGCAAGAAATGTGATTATGATTAATTATCTCCAAGAGTTTAGTAATGTAAGTATTGATTACTGGAAATGGATGAAACATGCATATCCAATCCTTATGATTCAGTTGATAGTTGCATACTTTGTACTGCAGTTTACATTTCCTTCGACATTAAATAATATTAAAATGAGAGGATTCAAAAAAAACATTGGCAAAACAGATGTCAAAAAAAATATAAACCATCTTTTCTCTTGCTTAATAATCATTGGAATAGTTTTTAGCTGGTTTGCATTTAATGATATTTATGGGTTGGGAATAATTGCTCTTGCGGGAGCATTAACATTTATGATCTTTGGGATGATTTCTTGGGAAGAAATTAATAAAAATACAAACTGGGGAGTCATTCTGCTTTTTGCAGCAACAATATCTCTAGGTTTTCAAATTAATGAAACAGGCGCTTCATCATGGCTCGTATTAAGATTTAATGAATTTTTAGATACTCTTCCTTCAAATTCACTGAACGTCAGCTGGTCTATTATGGCAATTTTATCAGGATTAACAGCCAACTTTTTTACAAGCTCAGCAACTGTATCACTGATTGGACCAATGGCGATTGAGCTACATCCAACAGATATTTCCTTTGCTCTGTCTTCCGCAATAGCTTCAGGTTTTTCTTTTTTAACAGTGATATCATCACCTACAGCAATGATTATATACTCTACTGGACTGGTTTCAACAAAAATGTTTTTTAGGGTTGGGATATTGATGTTTAGTATTTCGATTATTATTTTATATCTGATGTCACAATTTTACTGGGTAACGCTATGAAAATTTTAATTGCAATTGGTGGAAGAGAATTCTCAAAACCTACTTTGGACTTAGGAATGAAAATTGCTAATTCCTTTAAGTCTTCAACAACAATTGCATATGTTGGAAAAAAAATTAGTCAATTTTCAGAAAAAGATGTAAGCGTTGTACATCAAAATTTAGATGACAGAGAGCTCTACAGACCTGGTATTAGGACTCTTGAATGGGCATATGACTTTTTAATATCAAAAAAATACATTGAAGAAAAAGATGCAAATAAATTTGACGATTATCTTTTAGTAGATGAGGAAAATTCAAGAATGAAAGTTCTTTTAAAAGGACAGCAGTCTGATAAGATTGATCTGATTATGCGCACAGGTGAAATCATTGAACAGCTAAAAGATGAAGTGGAGACTAATAAGCATGATATTACAATAATTGGTGGAGGAGGGAATAAAGGACTTCACCAAAAATTAGTTCAATTCATTGATAGTTCAGTATTTGTTGTTAAAAACTATTCTGTAAACAAAAAGTATAAAATACTTCTTCCTGTTAATGATTCTAAGGGTTCAGATATGGCAATTGAAACTGCTATAAATTTTGCAAAATCTTACAAACTCAATGTTGAAATAGTTTCGGTACCTGAAGAAAAAAAATCAAACGAAGAAGTAGAGAAAATTCTTCTCAAAACAAAAGAGAAGTTTTTAAAAAATAATATTAAAGCTTCAACAAAATTAATTGATGGTTCGCCGGTAAATTCAATAGTCGATTGTGCAAAGGATGATAGCATAGTTATACTTGGTGTTTCACCAAAAAATCCGATTATGAAATATTTTTTTGGGAGTAAACCTTTAAGTATTGCTCAAAAATGTAATTGTCCAGTTCTTATTACTAAGTAAGTACTTCAACCACTTTATCATAGTCAGGTTCATGACCAGTTTGATCAACTAGTTGAGTATGTATAATTCTATGATTAGAGTCTGTAACAACCACTGATCTAGCTAACAAACCTTGAAATTTTCCATTTGTGTGAAGAACTCCATAATCATTAGCAAAATCTTCATTCCTCATATCTGACAAAAACACTACATCATTAATATTGTGATTTATACAAAACTGTTTATGACTAAATCCTAGGTCTCTTGAAATGCATAAAACAACTGTATCTTTAAATGAGCTAGCCAGAGCGTTAAATCGTACTGCAGCTGCTGAACATACTGGAGTATTCATGCTTGGAAAAATATTTAATACTAATTTTTTTCCTTTAAAATTTTCCAAATCAACATTTTTTAAATCACCATCTGCTAAAAGAAAGTTTGGTAATTGAGTACCAACTTGAGGTAATTCACCGTTTAATGTGACTTCAAAGTCACCTAATTTTACTTTTGTCATATTTTTCCCTATTAATGTTTATTATATATCTACTAAATTGGAATTAAATTTATGAATTAAAAATTTATTAAAAGGAGTTTTTTATGAATGACACAAAAAAGTTTAATCTTCCCCCATTACCTTATGGAGAAAATGACTTATCACCTATTATTTCTTCTGATACAATTCAGTTGCATTACGGCAAGCATCACCAAGCATACTTTAATATGCTTAACACATTAGCAGAAGGTACAAAATATAATGAAATGAGCTTGGAAAATGTTGTTGTTGAAAGTTTCAAAGATAAAGAACAAAAAATATTTAATAATGCTGGTCAAGCATGGAACCATATTCTTTACTGGAATCAGATGAAACCCGGTGGTGAAAGTTCACCAAGCGGTAGATTACATACAATGATAGAAGATTCATTTGGAGACTTTGATTCATTTAAAGAACAATTTGTTCAACAATCTGTCGGTGTATTTGGAAGCGGTTGGTGCTGGTTAGTCCAAAATGATTCTTCACTAGAAATTTTAGGAACACCAAATGGAGAAAATCCATTAGCTCATGGAAAACATACACTTATGGGAATTGATGTATGGGAACATGCATATTATTTAGACTATAAAAATGTTCGCCCTGACTATGTAAAGGCAATTCTTGACAATTCTATCAATTGGAGTTTTGTTTCTGATCAATTAAAATAAAAAAAAGGCGAGTAAATTCTCGCCTTTTTTTATAAAAATTTAATTACCTATTATCCTGTTGGAGGACATGGTGCTGTTGCTGTATTTGCTACAGCGTTAAGAACCAAACTTAGCTCAGAATTGTCTACGCTAAATGTAAATGGAGTTGCATCAGCATAAAATGCTTGCACACTTCCACTATGAGTTGCCCAAATTGCTTGATTACAAGCAGGATTTGGATTATTTGGATCTAACCATGATACTGAAAGTAAAGCATAAGTATCAAAATCTAAATCTTCAAATACTAATGAAATAGTTCCATTATCAACCTGCGCACTTTGCAGAACAACAGATTTGTATGGTGCACCTGATGGAGGCCATGTTTTGTCCAGAGAACAAAATACTGTTCCCTCTGAAGGCCATGAATCAGGATTTGTTAAATTAATTGAAATATTTAACGTTCCAGAAGTGGCTGGATCACTTGAATCGTCATCACAAGATACAAGGAAAAACATAGATGCAATTAACGAAAGTAATGATAGTTTTTTTATAATGTTCATTTTAATCCCCTTTTATTGTTCAAAAGTATAACAATGAAAAAAATTTAGGTCAAGTAAATTTAATGAGATTCAGTCTCAATTAAACTAAAATGTTCTTTCAAGCATAATATTTAAAGTTCTTCCAGGCATTGGAAAATCTTGAATTAATTCGTATTGCTTATCAAACAAGTTAGATATTTTTAGAGTTATCTTATCTCTATTATTTAACTCATAACTACCCACGTAGTTAAATAGAACTAGAGAATCAAGTTGTTCAATTGGAAATTTAATTTCACTCCCTTCATACTCTCTTTCATCGCTTAAAAAATCTTGATAATCCTGCTCTGACTGATACCTCATAGATATAATATGACTTATATTTTCAGACTTATACTTGATGCTAGATACAAACTTATGATTTGGTCTATATAGAATAGGATCTATATTATTTATATCATTTACTCTAAGATATGTATAACCTAAATCTAAATTTAAATTTGAATTAATTTGATACGATATATTAGTTTCCAAGCCACAAGAACTAATATCAGATCTGTTAAGGGCAATTACAGGCAACCCATATACAAAATCAATCATATCCTCATATTTATAATAAAATGTACTTACGGAATAAGTAAGATTAGACTTATTAGAACGATCAAAGGATATATCTAGCCCATAAAGTTGTTCAGGTTCAAGATTTGGATTTCCTTGAGTATTTAAACCATAATCAGATTCATATTGTAGAAATAGTTCTGATAAAGAAGGAGATCTAAAGCCCTTACTTAAAGCAAAATTCCATGTTGAAAAACTATCTCTTTTAAAAGTTAAATTAATTTTTGGAGAAACATCACTAAATGACTTGTAGCTGAATTCATTTCCTCTATCAACATTTCTATAATCAATTCTTAATCCAAGTCCTAAAAGTAGTCTTTCGTTTAATTGAATTCTATTTTGAGCAAAAAAACCACTAGTAACTTGTTTTAAATCATCATAGATATTTCTATAAATTGAAATATCAGATTGTTCCAAAATAATATCAGAACCAAAAATTAAATATGATTTATTATTGATTAATTTTTGATATTCTGCCCTTAGATTCAAACTTGTATCATTATAAAATGTTTGTTCTTGAATTTCTTCTGTAGGAATATCATCTCTATCAAAATAATTTGTGTAGAAATGATTTAAACTGAATGAATAAACAATATTATTGTTAGCATCCAAAGTTTGTTTTTTGAATAATTGTAAATAAACTGAATCTCTATTAGATATTCTGTAAGAAGTTAAGCTAGGTCTGTCTTCAATATAGAAACCAGGTTGACCGTTTACAGATTTGTTGGCTATTAATGATACAGATAAATCCTGTTTTTTATTAAATATTTTGGTATAAAAATTATTTTGTTCATATTGGGCATTAAATCTGTGACCATTCCCTTTTTTGTGCTGAAGCAATGCTGTGTAAGAAATATTATCAGTAATATTGCTCATGGTAAGATTTAGATCTCTTGAATCATAACTTCCAACAGTTGCTTTAGCATTATAAAATTCATCAGAATAGTTTTTTGTAACTAAATTTATAATTCCACCCATCGAATTCTGACCATAAAGCGATGAAACTGGACCTTTGACCACTTCAACTCGATCTAAGAAATCAAGTGGCATTGCATTCCAGTCAATTGAGCCAGAGTAAGGCATACTTATTTGGAATCCATCAAGAAGAACTAAAACTCTATTATTATATCCTCCTGGCTTATAATCTGATGATCCTCGAATTGAGAAATTAGCATTTCTACCATTATCATGTGCAGTTTGAACGTCTACTCCCCCAATGTTTCTAAAAAGCTCAGACATAGTTTGATAATTGTAGTCAGAAATTTTTTCATTAGTAATGTTTTGAGTAAAATAAGGAAGATGTTTTGATGGAAATCTTCCAATGACATTAAGAGCGCTTGATAGAACTGGCTCAGGAACCATTTCAAAGATATATCTATCCTGATTTATTAAATTAATTGAAGTTAAAATATCCCTGTATCCAATTGCAGATATTAAAATTTCATATTTTTTGCCTTTAAGATTAGTAACAGAAAAATTACCTTCCTTATCTGATGCGGATCCAAAATCAGTTCCTAAGAAAACTATATTAGCATCTATAATTGGTTCTTTAGTTTGATTGTTTAAAATCGTTCCAAAAAACTTAAGATCTTGTGAAAAAGAAATACTAAAAAATAAAATTAATAAATAAAATTTTTTCATTCTGCGTGCCAATAATATTAATGAAGAACAATATTTACAATTCTTTTCGTAAACTTTAATATGAATAGGAAAAAAAATGTATCAATAGTACTAAACGGACAAATGCCAGATGATCATGTTTTGGTTAATCAAATAATTGATTCAGGCTTTATCATTGCTGTAGACGGATCAGCTAACAAGCTCATTGATTTAGGAATAATCCCAGATGTGATTATTGGAGACTTTGACTCATTGCAAGCTAAAAGAATTAAAAATGTAAAATTGATAGAAACTCCAGACCAAAATAAAACTGACTTTCGTAAAACTTTGGATTGGTGCATTGAAAAAAATATTTTAAGTATTTCTATTTTTGGAATTTCTGGAAAAAGTGACGATCACTTTCTTGCAAATTATTATACATTATGTGATTTTAGTGAAAAAATTTCCTGGAAAGCTTTTACAGATTTTTCAGTAATTAGCCCTTGCACTGGTAATAGAGAATTTGAATCATTTAAAGGACAAAAAGTGAGTCTTTTCTGCATGAAAGGAAGTTCGACTATAACATCAAAAAATTTGGAATACCCTTTAAAATCATATCAATTAAAACCTTCTGACAAAGCAGTAAGAAATATTGCTATTGCAGATCAATTTGAAATTGAATCAACAAATACTATTCTTGTCTTTCAAGGTAGGTAATAAATTACAGTCCTGCTACTGTAGCAAGACTATTAGCTTTGGCCTTTTCAATAAATGCTTCTTGAGCATCTGTAACATTCTCTATTTTACCTGACCAAGTTTTTAATGCTGACTGTTGGAGGGCTCTGCCGTAAGAAAAGGTTAAATTCCAATCTGTTTCATATTTGTTCATTTCGTTTAAATGCAATGTTGCATGTTCATCTGATTGGCCTCCTGACAAAAAAGCTATTCCAGGCACTTCTGATGGCACATGTACAGATAAGCAATTAACAGTTTTTTCAGCAACCTCTTCAATGCTTGCCTGATAAGAACAACTATAACCAGATAAAATCATATTTGGCTTTAGAACAATTCCTTGAAGGCTTACATTGTTCTCGTCAAGCTGATCAAAAACCATATTTAGTGTTCGTGAAGTAATATCAAAAGACTCATCAATAGTATGAGATCCATCCATGAGCACTTCTGGTTCAACGATTGGTACAAGGTTAGCTTGTTGACATTTCTTAGCATACTTAGCAAGATTTTTTGCATTTGCTAATATACAATCATCGGTGGGTATACTATCTCCAGGTGTTATTACAGCTCTCCATTTAGCAAATCGTGCTCCTTGAGCATAGTATTTTCCAAGTCTTTCTGACAAACCATCTAAACCTTTAGTTAGCTTCTCATAAGGACTAAAATCTTCCAAACCCTGATCTACTTTAATACCAGGTAATATATTTTTGGATGATAAATATTCTGGAAATTTCATTCCTGATGATAATTCTGATTGATGAAAAGTTTCGTCAAATAAAATTACACCGCTAATGTATTTTTCGATATCTTCAGTTGTAAAAAGCATATTTCTATAAAAATTTCTGCTTTCAGTAGTTGAATCAGTATTGATACTTTCAAAGCGCTTAGTACAAGTTGGTGTACTTTCATCTGCAGCTAAAATACCTTTACCTTTTTCAACCATTCTATGTGCAACAGCGTGCAATTCTGACATTTTATTCTCCTACAATATATTCGTTTGTTATTATTTGTGTTTCCTTGGAATCCCCAAAAATAATTTTTGAGGTTACTCTTGCTTTATTTCCATCAAATTTAACGCCAGGTATCCATCCTGAGCAAACTCCACTTGCAATGAAAATAGAATCACTAGATTTACAAAGATCATTAGCTGACCATAAATTACTTATATCGCTACCTAACATTTTTAAGGCTCGTTCCTTAAATGAGTCATCCATAAAATGTAGTCTTCCTTCAAAAAAACCTCCCATAGCTTTTACAGCTGTAGCAGTAATTACTCCTTCTGGAGCTGCACCAATTCCATACAATAAATCAACTGACCCTTCAGCCGCTTTTAATCCCCCTGAAACATCACCGTCTCCAATCAAAATTGGTTGAACACCTAAATCTTTCATCTTGGATATTAAATCAACATGTCTATCTCTATCCATTACTATAATTTTTAATTCAGAAATATTTTTTTGCAATGCTTTTGCTGCCTTAGATAAATTTTCTTCAACTGAATTATCAAGAGCAATATGACCTATTAATTTTGATGAGCCGCATAGCTTATCCATATAAGTATCAGGGGCATGTAATAAAGCTCCTCTTGGTGCAGCAGCTAAAACCGACAATGCATCAGGTAAATCTTTTGCACAATGATTAGTACACTCTAATGGATCAACAGCAATATCAATTTTCAAATCGCTTTGAGGATTACCCATCTCTTCACCAATATAAAGCATCGGCGCATCATCTCTTTCGCCTTCACCAATGACTACTCTTGTATGAACTTCTGAATCTTGAAGAACTTTTCTCATAGCTTCAGTTGCAACTTTATCAGCAGCTTTTCCGTCACCATTTCCTCTTAGTTTTGCAGCAGCTATGGCAGCAGATTCTGTTGCCTTCAAATAAAGCTGGAAATTTTCAGTTACCTTACTCATTTAACGAGTCAATTAGTTTAAACATTTCTTCTAAACTTTCTTTTGAAGAATAGCCATTAAAACGACTTTTTATGATTCCATCTTTATCGAGGACATACATGTAACAATCCCCTTTTGATGATATTCCCAAAGATTTATAGTAAGATCTTAAAGGTCCATAATAAGTTGCAGTATAATCGTGGAGTGGCTTGGGAACTCCGCCACGCATTCCTCCATCAATCCAATTTCTTGCCATGGTCCATTGGGCTCCTAACATTGGAATCTCGTAATAATGCACATCCTTATTAATACCATATCTTGGAAAAAATTCATCTGCCCAAGAATTAATACATAATTGAGCTTTTTGCTTGAAAGCAACTGCCAAGACAGATGGTTTACCAATTAAAACATCTGGAAACTTGACGTCATTACCTGAAAGAGATATTCCCTCAATAGATGGAAATTTTTTTTCTAAAAAATTATCATTTGCATTTAAAAAATTGAAAAAAATTGAAGCAACTAGTATTGCTTTAATCATGATTATTCTCCTTGAATTTGTAAGGTAAATACAAAAGGTAAAACACAAACAAAACAATTGGAAAGAGTGGTATAATATGTAAAGGTGGACCTGGGAAAAAACTCATTAGAGACTCTCCTGCTGGTGCTTTCATCAAATACCATAAATTTGCTTCAAATCCCGGCTCACCTCCAACCAAAAGATTAATAACATAAACTACTGGCAAAATGTATAAAGAAAACTTTATTGCATTTTTATAAGAATCAAATGTGATATTCTGTTTAATTGCAACTGCGATGTAGATTAGAGCAAAAAATAATAATCCATGTCCAGAGAATAATGTAATAAAATCTAAATCAGGGAAAGTAAGTTCAATATCTGGAGTAAATAGAGCCATTGTTCCTCCGCCCAAACCCCAAAAATATGCAAAGTCAAAAAACTTTTGATTTCGAGTTAAAAGAAATAATCCAGTTGCGTATGAAGAGAAATGACATGCATGTAGTGGAATAGTATTTGTCCAATTATAGTCATCTGGACTAAAATAATTCAAATAAAATGGTTTTAAAAATTCATTAAAAATTAAAAGATAAGCTAAAATCTTTTCAAAAATAGCATATCTTGTTTCATCGTAGTCATTTTTAACATAGAAAGAGAAAGTAAATGAAACTCCAAAGATTATGAAAAGAGTTAATAAATGAGTTGAACCAAATAATATAAATTCGTTTGATGTCATTGAGAGAATCTAAATAAAATAATCAAATTTTCATCTATTTAAATCAAGTCCATTACAAATGCAAGAAATAGTATCATCAAAACTGATCTACCAGTCCATAGTATTGTTCTAATCCAGTTTGTACAAATTAATTTAGACAATTTTTTTGTGTTTTTTTCTTTTGATAAGGCATTGTGTAAAGGTACTTGAATTAAAAAGGTTGATAACCAGATCAATACAACAATAATTAAGTTTGCAAGGAATATAGTTTGAATAGCATTATTAAAATTTTGATAGAAAAGCATCAAAGAAGTGACTAATTCAGCGAACATTAATGGCATCGCTAAAATAGAAATTCTCATAGAATGAAAATTATGATATTCAACAAACCTTTCTTTTGGAATGAATTTCATTGAAGGATAATGCACCAATTGGATAGTCCAAATTAAACCTACAGCGATGAACGATAAAACAAGATTTAATAGAAAAATAAATGACATTTAAACAACAGTATGATTAATCAACATTGATATGGCCATGACAATCATAATTATATTTTCAATAAATGTAGCTTCTGTCATAGGAAGTTTTAAAACAGTACCTAAACAAGCACATCTTATAGATTTCTTATCTAATAATGTTTTTGTGACTCCAATTGTTGTGACTCCTAATACAAAGAGAGTAATTATTAATGCGATTTTAACTTCGTATCTCATTAATAACATTAAACCTAGCCCTGTTTCAATAAATGGATAAATCCTTCCATATATTGGTAATCTTTTTGCTAAAGGATCATACATTCTAAAAGATTCTGGAAAACCTTTAAGATCCAACATCTTAAAGAAACTAAAAACGATGTAAAACAATCCCATGAAATCCAACATAGCTTCACTAGAGTTCCAATTTTTATAATTCATTAAGATGCTTGCAACAGATATATAAGTAAGAATTATAAGTAAGGGTTTAAGTTGCTGTAACTTAGATTGTTCTTGGTCAATTTCTAAAGTTGACTTATTAGATGAAACAGAAAAATTATCAATCTCCTTTTCTGAAATAAGGAATTTTGAAGGCAAAGCATTTTGAAGTTTTGATATTTCAATATTATTTGTCATAAAAATAATTGCTTCACCTTTGTCACGATCCACCTCAACAGCTTCAATTTCTTGCAATTCATTTAAATTTTGAAGAATAGTTGATTTACAACTATCACATGTCATTCCAGAGATTATATAAGTTTTTTTCATTTTGAATAATTATCCGTTAATTTAATTACTATAAATGAAAAATAAATTAATTCTATTAGTAATCGCTATTACACTTCTATTATGGTATCAATTGACAAAGGTTGAAGGAGAATTTGAACTACCTATTTTTACTCCTGCTGATTTAAGACCGACGTTAGTTCATCCTAGTCTTATTGGAAAAACAACTCATAAAATACCAAATTTTTCATTTACAAACCAATTTGGAAATATAGTAAGTCATGAAGATGTTCAAAATAAAGTATATGTAGCAAACTTTTTTTTCACTTCCTGTCCATCAATTTGCATTGATTTAACTAATAACTTAAAAATAGTCCAAAATGCCTTTGACAATGAAATCTTAATATTATCACATTCTGTAGATCCCGAAATAGATACTGTTGAAAGATTAATGAAATATCAAATAATCAATGAAATAAATGGGAGTAACTGGTTTTTATTAAGAGGTAATATTGACGAAATAATCAAAATGGCTCAATTGGGTTATTTTGCTATAGCTTCTATTGATAATCATGTTGAAAATAGTTTGATTCATACTGAAAATATTGTACTAGTTGATGATCAGCAGAGAATTAGAGGGGTTTATAATGGTACTTCTGAACTCGAAATGAGCTATTTGATCGATGATATTAAAAGACTTCTCAATTAAATCTTGAAACTATTCGACATCATATTCCCCATACTTAAAGCGAAAACAAATGTGGCAATAAGATGATATATCGCAATATTCATTTTATCTAAATGAAGAAAAAATAATGTTATGCTTGCAATGAAAAATATAAATTGAAGACAAAAGAGTATTTGATTTTTTCTAGATAGCTCTGGAAAGAAAAATCTCAAAAAAATTAACCACTTAACAAATTTATTCTTTAAAAACTTCATGCAGCCAACTTTCTAACTGCTTCAATCCATGCGTCATAATCAAATGCTTTACCTTGAATATATTTTGCAACTTCTTTGTGAGGTAAAATTAAAAATTTTTCTTTATTAATTCCTAAAACCGCTTCTTCCGCAACAGCATCAGCTGACAATAAACCATCTTTCATTAAAGGATGATTTTCTGGCAGCTCTCCAGACGATCTTACCATATTAGTATCTACCAACTGTGGACATAAAGCAGAAACTTTAATTCCATCATTTCCATACATAATAGCAAGATTTTCTGCTAAGCCCATTGCTGCATGCTTAGTTGTAGCGTACGCTAAAGCACCAGGCATATTAAGCAAACCTGCAGCAGATACAGTGAGCAATATATACCCTGAACGTTGTTTTTGCATTTGAGGAATTAAAACTTTAGATGCATGAATATGAGACATTACATTTACATCCCAATTTCTTTGCCAATCTTTAGTTGAAGTTGATAAAGTTCCAAATTGCTGGATACCAGCATTTGAACAGAAAAGATCAATTGATTTATTCTTATCAATGATATGATTTATAACTGACTGAAAACTAGTTTCGTCAGAAACATCTGCTACATAGCCATCGATTTTTAACTCCGCAGCAATATCTTTAACAGAGTTATTTACATCTATTAAAGATATAGAATTTGGAGACTCACTTATAAACCGATTGGCTAGTGCAAGACCTATTCCATTTGCAGCGCCAGTAATTACAATATTTTTATCTTGAAGTTTCATATGATTTCGTACCCCAGGAAGGACTCGAACCTACAACCAATGGCTTAAGAGGCCACTGCTCTACCATTGAGCTACTGAGGCTTTTCTCTAAAGCTAAAATAATAAATATG
>CBFHKL010000004.1:0-42491 GCA_965656415.1 uncultured bacterium | reverse complement strand
AATATGTTGTACATAATCACACCCAGCAACTGCTTCATCCCACCCTTCATCTTTCAATAAATCCAGCTCACAAAACTCAAGCATGCCTTCTGTTGACACTTCTTTTTCAACTGCATCTATTACTTCTTGCTTGCGATCTAATGAACGAAGGGATGTACGTACTTTGTAGCCCTCTTGAATGAGCTTTGAAATTAGATGTAGTGATATAAATCCAGATCCACCACTTACAAAAACTTTTTCCACTTTAAGTATTATTCAGGTTTTGGTAGCCAAATCATTAGCATTTGGTAACCAATTATAAATAAATGGATGACATACACTAATTCTTTGCTCCAAACATCTAACCATAAATGTGTTTGCATAAAAAGCAACCCTACGATAATACAAAAAATAGAAGTAAACGCTTTAGCAATTGGTCGTACTGTATCCCCATTATTTATTGCAACTCTCAAAGATTGAGCTAAATCAAAAGCTTTAATTGTTAATAAGGCCCAAACTAAAAGATATGCCGATACTGCTATTGTTTCTTCCATGTTAAAAAATATATAATAATAAAATAATTGGAAACCATTTTATCCTATAATTGTTAATAAAGTATGAAAGCGACATTAAGAGGCATAACAAATGGAGTTAAAAAAAATGTATAATAATGTTGAAAAATTCGTGTTAGCAGGTGTAATTTTGTGTATCGGTTCCTTGTTTTTTCTAATGGATCAGTCCGAAGAAGTTGAACTATCCGATAATATCTCAGAAAGCTTTAGCAATGAAGGCACTGTGGATGTAGAAATTACCTCATTAGTTAATAACGCAAATATGGGTAATTCAGTCAATGAAGAAGCCATGACTACAGAAGCAGTGCCAACATTAAGTGACAATGTTGAATCGCCTGGTGAAATTGAAACCACCTCTGTACCCTCTTTTAATGACGCATTCTTAGTTGCTAGAAATGAATTAGGACCTGGAAATACGTTTGAATGGAATGGAAATCTTTATTCTACTAACTATGCTGATGAAGTATTTGATGTCTTACAAAGCGAAGTTGCAGTAGAAGATATTTTAATTGATGAGACTGAACCACAACTTAGTCAAGTCGATGAAGACGAAAGTCTTGCTTACAGTAACTCAAAATAGTTATCTCACTTACCTCGAGTACAAAAAAGGCGCCAAGTCGAAGGCGCCTTTTTTATTTTATGAAACCTTTGGAACTGGCATATCACTGCCAAAAATTTTTTTCAGATCTGAAAACCCACCAATAGGTACACCATCAACAAAGATTTGAGGAACAAAAAAGTCTTCAATTCCAATTTCTTTTAACTTACGTTTTGAAATATTGTACTCTTCTACGTCTACCTCAAAAAAAGTAATTTCTTTTTCATTAAGTAATTGCTTTGCTCCATTACAATAACCACACCATGAGGCTGTAAAAATCGTTACTGCAGCGTTTTCAAAGTCTGTTTCAACAATTGTTTCTTTCGTAAAGGTTGGATTCTCATTAAATACAACAATCGCTTTACGTATATCTTGTTCTACAATTTTCTCTTGAACAAAAACAGCAAATAAAATTACAACTAATACAGATAAGATAGTTTTTTTCACATTTTCCCCCTAAAAGTGAAAGCAAATATAATAATTAATTTAATCTTCAGTTAGAAAAATCAAGGATAATAAAAACAATGAAAATGGATACATTGTACCGCTAGAAAATAGACCACTCCCACCAACAAAATATTTCATATAACTTGCTCCAAGCATAACTATTGCAATCATAGCAGAGCCGAGCAATTGTAATTTATTAAATTGCATACCTAACATAAGAAAGATTGGACCTATAATTTCAAAAATTACCACCAAATATTGAAGAAATACTGGTAGTTGCTTGACTAAACCACCAACCTCCGAAACTGGTAATTTATTAACACCTGCTTTGAAGATAATTATAGATAGTACTAATCGTGCTAAAAAAAGAACAAATGCTCTATAGTATGTTAAATCTATACTCAAAATTATAACGTTAAATGTGTTCCATCACAATATGGTGCATTTTTGGATTGTTTACAGCCACAAAGTGCCACTTCTTTTGATGTATCTGACTTAAAGACTATCGGCTGATGTTTCGTTTTTTCATGACTACCATCACAAAATGGTTGACCTTCAGATTCACTACATTGGCACCAGGCGTAATTCTTATCTTTTTTAATATCTAATACATGCGGTTCTTTTCTATTGCTCATTTTAATTACCTTTCAATTTAAAAATTAACATGTGCTCCACTACAATATGGAACATTATTTGATTCCTTGCATCCACACAAACTAACTTCTATATCCTTATCAGTGCTAAAGATAACTGGTTCCATAGTATCTGCCACAATGATCTTAGAATCTTTTGAAATGAAGCTGATTTCTTGAAGATTTTCCAATAAATTTTCATTTCGTTTATTTTCTTTTGTATGACTACCATCGCAAAATGGTTGCGACTTGGATTCAGCGCATTCACACCAAGCATAATTTTTACCCTTTTTAAGTTGTACTGAGTATGGATGTTTTTTCATATTTTTTTCTTTTCAAAAAATTATATGAAAAATTAATACCTAATAGTAAATTACACAAGTAGGCACTATTTTTTAATATAGTAACAAAAAGAGGACTATTATAATGAAACAACAATGTTTTGAAGATATATGTGGATGCACAGTAGAATCATGCCCTATTACCTATTCTATGAATATGATTGGTGGAAAATGGAGACCGATTATCATTATGAGAATTTCTCAAAATATTAATCGTTTTGGCATATTACAAAGAGGTATAGATGGTATCAGTAAAAATATGTTAACTAGAGAATTAAGAGACTTAGAAAAGAATAATATAATTTCTAGAAAAATCTATGCTGAAATTCCTCCAAGAGTTGAATATTCATTGACTAAAAAAGGGAAATCATTGGTTCCAGTTCTTGATAAATTAAATGACTGGGCATTAAGCTATATTAGCTAAATATTTTAAGATTCTATTCTTCTTCGTTATCTGCTTCTAAGGATTCGATAACAGGTGTAACATCAACAGGAACACTTTCCATGTCCATTAAATCTTCTGGTTGACCTTGTAATTTTTGAAGATTTCTAACTGATGGTTTTAAACGAGCATTGTAAGAGGATACTGAAGAATTATATGCCTTACCTAGTGCTAAAATTCTGCTTCCCACTGTTTGATATTTATCTTCGTAAATTTTTAAACGATCAGTTAAATCCTTTGCAATTTGAATAGCTTGATTAGCATTTGTACTCAATTGAAACTGTCTCCATGCTTCTGAAACTAAACTTAATAATGGAAGTAATGATAAAGGTGATACTACAAATACCTTTTTGTCTGCACCGTCTAGAAAGAGTTTACCATCATGTTTTAATGCCATTTGATATGCTGGTTCACTACCAATAAACATCACAACAAATTCAATGGGTCCATCAAATTGTTTATGATATTCTTGTTTTGACAAATTGCGCATAAGTGTTCTACAATTATTTGCATGTTTCTCTTCTAATGATTTACGTTGAGATTTATCCGAAGTTTCCATTGCTTGATCAAATGCTTCTAAAGATAATTTTGAATCAATTGGAATTTTTCCACCGCCAGGTAAATTAATCACCATATCAGGAATACTTCTATTTCCTGTCGATGTCTGTTCAACAAAATCTATGTACTTAATCATTCCTGCTTTTTCAACTAAATTGCGTAGAATTGTTTCCCCTAAATCACCAGTATCTGAACTTGATGTCAGCGCTCTACTTAAACTTTCAGTAGTACCAATTAAATCTTTCAATTTTTCATCAAGCTTTCCTTTATCTTCTACTCGATCTTTTTCAACTTCTGAAATATTTTTTTGTAAATCTTCTAGTGATTTTTTTACAGGATTTAATGTAAGATCGAGATCTTTTTTATATCCATCCCAATCTTTCTTTTGAAGTTCAGCATTTTGTTTCAAAACTTCATCTAATGCCTTTTTGGCTGCATCCACAGCGATATTGCCTGCTCGTTCGTTCAGTAATTCTTCCCTATCTCCTGTTGATTTAGGCATATTTTTTGACATACCATATAAGGTATATCCAATTAGTCCAATAGCGACTGAAAAAACAAGCATGAATAGTGTTATAAAGAAGGTTTCCATAGATATTCAATATAGATAGTTTATTGTTCTTCAAAAAGAAGATTATTAGGTTTTCTCACCTTTGTTTTATGCTGATATTTATCGTCAATAGATCTAAAGCCCATTGGCAATAATACTACTGAAGTTAAGTTTTGAGATTGAAGATCTAAGATTTCATCAACTTCATCTGATTTAAATCCTTCCATAGGGCAAGAATCTATGCGCATATCTGCACATCCAACCATTAGTTGACCTAAAGCTATATAACATTGCTTGTTTAACCATTCTGATTGTTTTTGAGGATCCATACCTAAAATACTTTTTTTAGCACCAGATGCATACTTGTCAGTACTCTCTTTACTATAATTTATATCGTTTGATCTTAAGTTATGGAACTCATGTATCATTTGATCTATATCTTCCTCAAAAACCTTTTTTAAACTACAAAAAACAAATAAATGAGAGCAATCAGCTACTTGGTTTTGATTATATGCAGCAGGAAGTAATTTTTGTTTTAATTCATTATCAGTTATAATAATTATTTTATAAAACTGAAGGCCCCATGAAGACGGTGATAACTTTACAATCTCTTTCAGTTTTCCAATGTCACTATCAGAAATGATACGTTCTGTATCAAATTTGGTAGTAGCATATCTCCAATTTAAGCTATCAATAATGCTCATTTGACTATTATCTCCTTCGAGTTTAGTGGTAATTGTATTTCCATATTAATATCTGCAACAACAACATTATGTTTAGACTTTGATTTAAAGCGCTTTAATTCTCTTTTTACAATAATATTATCTTTATCAGGAATAATATGAATTAGTGCTAATATACCTAAATCTATTTCTTCAAGTCTACTCAATAATCCTGGGTTATTGTCATAGTCAATTAAGTTTGCATGATAATCGTTAATATCCTTAAAAATCTCACCAATTCTATCATTACCTAAACGATAAGCTGATTGACTAACTTCTGTACTTATTTCCTCAATTATTGCCTCATGAATTAACACATCTACCCCATTTAAAAAATTATAATCTTTCATTACATCTGTATCTCCTGATATAACCACTGATCTATCATCAGCAATAATTCTATATCCAACAGCACCGTGAATAGGTCCATGGGGTACTGTAAAAGCAAAAACTTTTATATTGTCGTCTTCAAATACTAATCTTTCTGGATTAGGCATTTTAAAGATTTTAGCTACTAAAAGACCATTTTCAGGTTTAAAAAACTCTTCTCCATGATGGATTGTTCTATGTTCTCGATCTGGTAGGTATGCAAGATTGAATCCATCAACTACATTCTGAATTTCTTTACCTGCTCCATAAACTGGAAGAGATGATGTTCTTCCTCTACCCCATGAGGCTAATACAAGCTCGCCTAAACTACCTATATGATCTGAATGTGTATGCGTAATGAAAACTGCTTCAATAAACGCTGCATCCAACGTTCCTTGGGATATAAAATTAGCTGTAGATCTCGAGCCTGCATCAAATACATAGTTTTTGTTATTTATAGATAAAACAACACTTTGTTGTGCAATATGAGGTGTTAATGGTGAACTAACACCAGTAAATACAACTCTGAGGATATTTTCTTCATTTTCTGGAATAACTGTTAAGATTTTAACTTGTTTATCGAAAAAATTTTGTTTTAAAGTATCCATATTGAACGATAGAACAACAGCAGTGGTTAGAAGCATTATCGATGATAATGTTACGACAACAAGTTTTAAAACGTTTTTTTCAGAAAGGTTTTCTATTTTCATGAACTAATTTTCAACAAAATCATTCAACCATTTTTCATAATCTTTATCAACATTAGATGTTTGAATGGTTGAAATTTCAGGTATTTCGTAATTGTGAAGCTCTTTGATAGTTTTGTATACTTTGCTTTCTAATTTTTCAGTTGTTTTAATTAATAAAATTACTTCTCTAGATTCAGTAATTCTTCCATCCATTACATATTTTGAACGCATACGAGGAATCATATTTACACAAGCTGCTAACTTATTATTTAATAATTCATTAGCAATTTTTTTCATTGCTTTATGACTATCTGTGCTGGTCTTAATTATGATCATTATTTACTATCTACCCAAGCATATACAATATCTTCTAATATATCCATTGTTACACTTCCATTCTTTAATACTACATCATGAAATTCTTGTAATGAAAATTTACTACCCAATTCTTGTTCTGCATAAGCTCTGAGCTCTTGTACTTTAATCATGCCAATTTTATATGAAACTGCTTGTCCAGGCCATACAATGTGTCTTTCTACCATTCCTATACAATCACCCTCTGGATTAGCAGTATTATTTAAATAATAATCAATCCCTTCTTCTCTGGTCCATTTATAGTGGTGTACACCAGTGTCAACAACCAACCTACAAGCTCTCCAAAGCTCTCCTGACAGCCTTCCAAAGTCTGAATATGGATCTTTATACAATCCTATTTCTTTTGGAAGAGTTTCAGAGTACAATGCCCACCCTTCAGCATAGACACTATATCCACCATACTTTCTAAAACTTGGCATATCTTCTACTTCCAATTGAATGGAAATTTGCATGTGATGACCAGGAATAGCTTCATGATATGCTAAATTTTCTAATTTGTAGATTGGCATGTCTCTCATTCGATATAAATTAGCATAATATGTACCTGGCCTACTTCCATCTGCTTGACCACGTTGATAAAATGCTATACCTGCTGAAGCCTCTCTGTATGCCTCTACAGCCTTAACTTGAAGCGGGATAGATGGTAGTCCATAAAATAGCTCTTCAATACGATTTGACAGTGTATCAACTACAACCTGAACCTGATCTAAGTACATCTGTCTACCCTTGGGTCCCTCAGGATAATAAAATTGGTCGTCTTCTCTCATAAAATTAAAGAAATCTTGTAAATCTCCTTCAAAATTAACTTTTTCCATGATTTCATAAATTTCACCATGTATACGATCTACTTCACTTAATCCAAGTGAATGGATTTCTTCCGCTGTTAATCCTAAAGTTGTGTAACCATCAAGTGTATGTTGATAATAATCTGCTCCGTCTTCAAATTTCCAAACTCCATGATTATCATCTGCTAATTTTTGCTGCTCTTTTAGAAAATCAATTAATTTTCTATATGAGTAATTTACAATTGTAACTAAAACTGCTTCCATTTCACTTTGATATCTAAGCTTCATTGCATCAGAAATCTCTAACGCATTAAGTTTCTTCATAAAATCTTCATATATAACATTTTGTTTTTTTGTTTCTTCAAATGGGTATCCAGAAATAATATTTTCAGACGTTTTAATCGCTTGAGGAAATACGAATGCAGGTGCTACTTTTTTAACATCTTGTCTAAGTTTTAACTGAAGAATCAGATCATCCATCAAAGGCTCTACATTTCTAAGTCTACTAATATAATCTTTTGCATCTTGTTCTTCATCTATGCGATGATAATTAATCAGAAACGATGGGATACTTGAGTGCTTTCCCCCTCTGTGAGTAATTAAGTAGTTATGAAAAATAAAGTTGTCATTATCAATGGTTCTTTGAAGACGTTTAACCATCAATCGATAGCTAATTTTTGAACCTTCATCTAATTTATCAAAATCTATATTCTTTTCTAAATATGCTAAGTCATCTTTAGCTCGATATGCTCTCTGTCTAGATGCTTGCCAAGTTATATCATCCCATTTGTCGTAGTTAGATTTGTAACCTAATGATGCTTGAAATTCAGGGCTTTCTAAAACGTTATCTTGAAAGACTGACTCAAAAAATTGTCGTGCTTTTTTTACTTCTGCTTCGTCTACTCTTGATGAGCAAGAAAATAGCAAAAAAGGTATGATTATAATTAATAATTTTTTAAACATTATTTCTCCTAATAAATATGAATTAATTTAATAATAATTCAGCTGATAAGACGGTGTTTTCTACTAACATAGCAATCGTCATTGGACCAACTCCCTTGGGCACTGGAGTCAAAGAACTTGCTACACCCATAACACTTTCTTGGTTGACATCACCAACTATTTTAGACTTTCCATCTCTATCTATTCGATTAATACCAACATCTAGAATACAAGCTCCTTCTTTTATATAAGAAGCATCAACAAACTCAGGAGAACCAAGAGCAGCAACTAAAACATCTGCTTGTTTAGAGTGATATTTTAGATCTTTTGTACCGCTGTGACATAAAGTAACTGTTGCGTTACCGAGCTCTTTTAAACTTGCAAGAATAGAGATAGGTCTACCTACAATATTACTTCTACCAATTACTACTACATGCTTGCCATTTAAATCAACATTAAAATGCTTTAAAATGAACATCATTCCTTTAGGTGTACAAGGAATAAAACGGGGCTTACCGATTGAAAGAAGGCCTGCATTTTCCGGATGAAAACCATCAACATCTTTGGTTGGTACTATTGCGTTTAAAACCTTTTCACTATCAATATGTTTAGGTAAAGGTAATTGCACTAGAATACCATGAAATTCAGCATCTGAGTTAAGCTTATCAATCAAGGATAATAACTCTTGTTCCGAAACATCTTCATTTAACCTAAAAAGGTCTGTTTTTAGGCCTAAAGCTTCAAATTTTTTAGTCTTATTTTTAACGTAAATTTCTGAGGCTGGATTATTGCCAACTAAAACTGCAGCTAATCCTGGTGTAATACCATGATTTTTTAAATGACTTATTCTGTCTTCAAGACTGCTATAAAGAGCTTTACTGGCTTCTATGCCAGATAATATTGACGTTTCCATTATGATTTCCCCTAATCAGTAATTTCTTCTATTCGTTCAATTAATGACTTTATTTTGGACTCAACTTCGCCTTTAAAAGAGTATTCTCCTCTTCTAGCTCCAAATAATTCATCTGAAATGTTCATAGCAGCTAAAATTGCTATTTTTGATGAATTCATTGATGAAGGTACAGATCTTTGCACTTCATGCATTTTTTTATCAACATAAGCTGCAACTTCCTTAATATAGTCTTCATTTGAAGAAGCTCTGATTGGATACTCTTGTCCAAATATTCTAACGTTTACTAGTTTTTTATTTGATTCCATATATACCTCTAATTATCTCTTAATTTAGCATTAAATTTCTTAGATACAATATTTATAATTTCAGTAATAATTGAATTTACATCCTTGTCTTCAAGTGTTTTTTTAGGTGATTGAAAGCTTAGTGAAAATAAAACATCTTTAGATGTTTTATCCTTTTTTGATTGATAAATATCCACAGGTTTAACATCCTGTAAGATTGATTGATTTACAGACCTCATAGCTTTTACTACATCACCAACATGAATACCGCTATCCATTTTAAAGTTTAAATCCCTTGATACAATTGGAAATACAATAATATCCTCTACTTTTGTACTATAACTTCTATAATCTGTAAATATCTTGGTATCTACATCCAAAATAACAACTTCATGTTTATGAGCTATATCTAACTCTTTCAATAATGATTCTTTAATTATACCTAAGCCGCCAATAATCTGCTTTTTGCCGTCCATAATTGAGAAATAAGGATTACAATAATGATGATTCTCTTCTTTAAAATTAACTTTAATTCCAAGCTTCTTATCATCAAAAATATTAGATGCTACTCCTTTTAAAAATGAAAAAGAGGCTGATATTGATTCAAAATGAACATTTCTATTAAAAACATCTCCATGAACTAGGCAAGATAAACTACTTTTTTGTGAAATATCCTGAAGCTGATCTGTTTTACCTTCAAATACAGTTCCATATTCATAAATCAAAGTATTTGGTGAACCGTTACGGTAATTAAAATCTAGATTTTTTAATAGTCCTGAATGAAGTGTTGTTCGTAATGTATTCATTCTCTCTGATGATGGATTTATTACGCTTATAGCATCTTTTCCAAACAACTTCACCTCTTCTAGTTCTTCAAGAGAGTTATTATATGATTGATAAAACCCTAATGACGAAAGATGATGTTTTAAGGAAAATATAGAAGACTCTTCATCGTTAGCATATTGCATAATTGAAGAATAATTAAATGATGATTTAATATTTTCATAACCATAACATCTAAATACTTCTTCTATAAGGTCAGTTTCAACGCTTAAATCTGTCCTGAATGTTGGTATTGAACAACTCCAACCACTTTTAGTTTTTTTTGTATCTATATGTAAACCATTTAATATTGATTCTACCTTATCAGAGGATATATCTTGTCCAGCATATTTCAATAATTTCTCTGAGGATAAATCAACAGAAGTATTTCCTAAATCCATGGAACATTCATCAGTTACAACAGACTCTAAAGTACCACCTGCAACCTCTTGCATAAGCTGTACAATCATATTAAAAGCTTCAGAAGCAGCGTTTGGATCTGTACCCCTTTCAAACCTTCTTGAGGCTTCTGATAATAAATTTAATTTTTTTGAACCTTTTCTAATTGTAACAGGATCGAAATATGCACTTTCTATTAAAACCTCAGTTGTAGAATCAGTAACAGAACTATCCATGCCTCCAATAATTCCCGCAAGAGCAATAGTATTTTTTGTATCAGTAATAACCATATGATCTGCGCTCAACTCGTAGGTTTCTTCGTCTAAAGCATTAAACTTTTCACCCTTTTTTGCCCAAGAGACCTTTATAGCAGATTTATCTAACTTATTAAGATCAAATATGTGGGTAGGATGTCCAATCTCTAAAAGCATAAAATTTGAGATATCTACCAAATTATTTATACTTTTTTGTCCAACTGACTTTAAATAGTCAGCTAACCAATCTGGAGACGGTCCAACTTTTACATTCTTCATTACACCGGCAATATAACGTGTACAACCACCTTTTTTGTCTAAATCGACAGATACCACGTCTTTTGACTTAGAATTAAGTTTTACGGTGGATATGGGAGCTTTTAGCTTTGAACCAACTATTGTTGCTACTTCTCTTGCAATACCTCTATGACTTAAAGCAAATGCTTTATCTGGAGTTACTTCTATATCAATAGCATTAAATAAAGGACCTAAGATATCTTTAATTGGAGTTCCAGCTTTAACTGAATCATCTAAAACCATTATACCATCATGTTCTTCTGAAATTCCTAACTCCCTTTCAGAACAAATCATTCCAAAACTTTCAACACCTCTTATCTTAGCTTTGCCAATTTTAAAATCTCCAGGAAGAACTGCTCCAACTTTTGCAAAAACAATTTTTTGGCCCGCATCAACGTTTGGAGCTCCACAAACAACGTTAAAAGTTTCATTTCCATCTGAAACGCTACAAAGCTTAAGTTTATCTGCATCTGGATGTTTTTCAGCTGTTAAAACATCACCAACAACTAAGTTATCTAATGAATCAAAGTCTGTTACTACTTCAGATTCAAAACCTCGCATTGTTAATTTGTCTGCTAAGTCAGTTGCAGTTAAATCAAAATCAACGAACCTTTTAAGCCAATGTAAAGAAACTTTCATTAAAACTGCTCCAAGAATCGTTTATCATTTTGATAAAACAATCTGATATCTTTGATACCATATTTAATCATTGCTATTCTTTCAATACCCAACCCAAATGCAAACCCTTGATATTTCTTATTGTCATATCCAACATTTGATAAAACATTTGGATTAACCATTCCACAACCTAAAATTTCCATCCACTGATTTAATTTACTATTCCAAATATCTACTTCAGCACTTGGCTCTGTAAATGGAAAATAACTTGGCCTAAAACGCATTTTAGTGTCTTTACCAAACATTTCTTGTACAAAATATTCAAGAGTACCTTTCATTTCAGCAAAAGAAGAAGTTTCATTAATAACTAATCCTTCAACTTGATTGAATAAACAAAAACTTTTATAGCTTACTGCTTCATTTCTATAAACCCTTCCACAACAGATGTGACGTAATGGAGGATCTTGATTTTCCATTAAATGAATTTGAACATTGGATGTGTGAGTTCTTAATACAGTATTTGGATTTACAAAGAATGTATCTTGCATATCTCTAGCAGGATGATGTTTTGGGACATTAAGTGCTTCAAAATTATGATAATCATCGTCAATCTCAGGTCCATATGCAACGGAAAACCCAATTGACTGAAAAATTGATTTTATTTCAGATGTAATTTGTTCTAATGGATGAATATTCCCATCTGGTAATTCATAACCTGGTAATGAAAAATCTCTTTCAGATGAACTGCTATTACTATCATTAGATCCTAAAGCATCCTGATATAAACTTGTTAATTCATTTTTTAAAATATTTAATTCTTTTCCGAAACGCGGCTTCTCTGAAGCAGGCAATCTATTAAATTCTTCAAACAAAGAAGTTAATTGTCCATTTCTTCCTAGATATTTTATTCGAAATTTTTCGAGTGCTTGGGATGTTTTACTGCTGGATAACTCTTTAGAAAATGATGCCTTTAATCCTTTAATGGTTTTATCTAATGACATCTTATTTTTTCTATTTTTTTAAGTATTTTACGAGGTCTTCAAAGACAGTTGGGTTATTAACAGCTAAATCTGCTAACACTTTTCTATCTAGATCAACCCCTTTCTCCTTCAATAAATGTACAAAATTTGAATAGGATAAACCATTTAATCTTGATGCAGCGTTAATTCTAATGATCCACAATCTTCTAAACTGACGTTTTTTCTGTCTTCTATCTCTGTAAGCATAAAGACCTGCTTTAAGTACAGCATCTTTAGCTGCTTTAAAATTACGACTTCTAGCTCCAAAATAACCTTTAGCAAGCTTTACAACCTTACGATGTCTTCTATGTCTTGGAACTGAACTGTTTGATCTTGGCATCTTAACTTCCCGCTTTCGCCATCATTTTTTTCATTCTTTTCTCAAAGGATGGAGCTACCATAGTAGCTTTTTTAGCTGAACGTTTAACATCTTTATCTCTACGAATAAGCATGTGGCTATGTCCAGCTTTGTTACGTTTCAGTTTTCCTGAACCTGTAACTTTAAATCTCTTTGATACACTTTTTCTTGTTTTTTGTTTTGGCATAATAATTTCCTATTTCGGGGCTAATATTATAGATTTTTTTCTTCCAGTCAAAGGAGAATCTTTTTCGAGTTCAGCATGCTCACTTAATATCGATAAAACTCGCTGCATTAGCTCTTGCCCTAAATCTTGTCGAGACATTTCTCTACCTCTATACATCAAGGTTAATTTTAATTTACAACCTTCAGATAAAAACTTTTTACCCATTTTAAGTTTATTTTCTAAATCATGATCTCCAATATTAGGTCTCATTCTCAACTCTTTAACTTTGATAACTTGTTGTTTTTTCTTGCTTTGCTGTGCTTTCTTTTTTTCTTCATATTTGAATTTACCAAAGTCCATAATTTTACAAACTGGAGGTTTTGCGTTTGGTGAAATTTCAACCAAATCTAGTCCAGCATCTTGAGCTTTAATCAAGGCTTCTTTAACACTTACTACCCCAATCTGCTCTTTATTTTGACTGATCAATCTTACTTTATCAGCATAAATTCTTTCATTTACTCTTATCCTTTGTTTTTTAATTCGAAACTCTCCTTTCGTTTATTTCACTTAATATTTCGTTAGAAAAATCATCTAAAGATAATTCTTTCTGCTCCTTAACAAATCTTCTTCTGACCGTTAAAGTTTGATTTTCAACTTCTTTTTCACCAACAATAATCATGATGTTTATTTTTTGCATTTCTGCATCTCTAATTTTTGAACCAATTTTTTCTGATCTACTATCTAAAGTAACCCTGATACCTTTCGATCTTAAATCCTTTGTTATTTCTTCTGCATAGTCATTAAACTTTTCTGAAACTGGAAGCATTGTTACTTGTTTTGGAGCAAGCCATAAAGGAAAATTTCCACCAAAATGTTCTATTAAAAATCCGATAAATCGCTCATGCGTTCCTAAGGGCGCTCTATGAATACATAAAGGAGTTTTAGCAGAACCATCTTTATCAGTATATGTTAAATCAAATCTTTCTGGAATAGCAAAATCAACCTGATTTGTTGCAAGCGTAAACTCTCTTCCGATTGAACTCCATACCTGAACATCAATCTTAGGACCATAAAATGCTGCATCTCCAACAGATTCAACAAATTTTAGTTTAGCTCCTTTTAGTGCATTTCTTACATCATCCTCGGTTTTTTTCCACAATGTCGGATTATCTATAAATTTATCTCCTAAACCTTCTGGATCATGCAAGCTTAGTCTCATTTCATATTTTTCAATACCGAAGATTTTGAAATACTCCATGTAAAGATTGCAAACATTAATAAATTCTTCTTTAAATTGGTCCGCAGTACAATAGATATGCCCATCATTCATTTGCATACTTCTAACTCTCATTAAACCAAATAGCTCACCAGATTTTTCATATCTGTAACAGGTACCATATTCTGATATTCTATAAGGTAGATCTCTATAACTTTTAGGAGTATTTGCAAAAATTTTATGATGATATGGACAATTCATTGGTTTCATGTAATAGTCAATTCCATCCACATCCATCGGAGAAAACATGCTAGACATATAATGATCTAAATGACCTGATTTAGAAAATAGATCACCTTTGGTTAAATGAGGAGTTCTTACTCTTAAATAACCACCAGCTGTTTCTTTTTCTTTCGCTAAAGCTTCAAGCTCGTCTATAAGAACTGTACCAGATGGAGTCCAAAGCGGTAGTCCAGGACCAACTTCGTCATCAAAGAAAAATAAATCTAATTCTTTTCCAATTTTTCTATGATCGCGTTTTTTTTGCTCTTCTAACATCAAAAGATATTTCTTTAAATCTTTACTATTTTGAAATGATGTTCCGTACAGCCTTTGAAGAGTTTGGTTTTTTTCATCCCCTCTCCAATATGCTGCTGAAGAAGATAATATTTTAAAATGCTTAATTAAACCAGTTGAAGGTATATGTGGACCTCTACATAGATCTGTAAATTCACCTTGTGAATACATCTTTAAAGTTTCGTCTTTATCTAAATCATTAATGATTTCTACTTTATAATTTTCATCAATTTTATCGAAATATTTTATTGCTTCATCCCTAGACTTCACTTCGTGAGTAATTTCAAGATTTTCATTTGAAATGTTTAACATTTCCTCTTCAATTTTAACTAAATCTTCCTCTGTGAAAGGAGTTTTAACATCAAAATCATAATAAAATCTATTTTCTAAATACGGTCCAATTGTGACTTTAGTTGTTGGAAATAATCTTTTTACAGCCTGAGCCATTAAATGTGCTGTGCTATGCAAAAGAACGCTGTGACCATCCTTGCTTTTTGCATCCATAAACTGAAGTTCACAATCATTTATTAATTCAGAAGATAAATCTGTCAACTTACCATCTACTTTACAAATAACTGAATCATTTGAAACACCTTTAGTTTCATGCATTATTTGAAGAGGTGTTACGCCTTTTGGAAGCTCTTGTGAATCAAGACCTTTAATTTTTATTAAAATATTACTCACAGGGCAGAATTATCAATTAAAAATATTGCTAATGTAAAAGCACCTAACATTCCAGCTACTCCTACTCTATGTCTACGAACTAAAGCTTTTTCAACATCTGTAAGCTCAGAACCGTTCAAATCTGAAGCAAATACTTGTTCCTGCTTGTTATCATAATATCTCGCATAAAACTGATCTAACCAATGCATACCTTGCTGGCAATTAGTATCATCTGAATCGCAATATGTTAAGAATATTGATTCGCTAGTGCCTGGAATAGGTCTAACATTTTTAGTACCCAACTTCATTCGTTCAAATTCCTCTTGCAATAATTCAAAGTCAGATATATCACGGTTATCAAAATCAAAATTTTGTAATTCGTTTGTTAAATACTGAAATTGAGATTGCGGATATAAACTAATAGTATAAACTTTGTTATCAGTAGGCAAAGAAATTGATGATGGGAAAGTTCTTTCAGTTGATAGCCATGAAAAATTCCATACAAAAACATCTGCAACTGCAGCATTAGAATAAATATTCACCTTAGATTTTCCTGCTTCAATAGCTCTATAATTATCCTGCCAATTATCACTTGCTGGGTTTTCAGCTTCCATATCTCTAGCACTTTGAGAAAATGCAAAACCAACAAGAAGAATGATACTTAAAAACGTTTTTGATGAATTCATTAAAGAAAATTTACTATAGATGCTGTCAAAAAGATATGTTTTTATCATCGGAAAGAAATGACTTCTTGCTCATATGCAAAACAGCTAATCCAGCGATCAAAATATTCTTCAGCTCTTGTTCTACCATATTGAGCTGCTAATACTTCAAAAATATCATAATTTTTTTCTTCAAGATACGGATCAGCAATGAAAATATAAGTTAGATTACCGTCTTCATTCTGTTCTTCTGGGACTAGAAACTTTAAACTATTATAGACTTGTATATCTTCTCTTTTAATCGCAGGCATAATAACTGTTTTTGTTAACATTTCAAACTGACCAGCTCTTTGAGGAAGTATATAATTCATAGCAACCATTGTTTTACCATTTTGAGTATAAACAGTGTTGGATTCGTTTTTATTTTTGTTGTCAGCCTCAGCAATAGATTTATTTCCAATTGAGACTGGAACCACACACCCATACATTGCTAATGTTAAAATAATCAGTGATAATTTTTTCATATTTTAAATTCTCCTAAAATAAGTACTGAAATTTAATAAATATTTGTCTTCTACTTTCAGTTAAGTTTGAAATAATTCCGTTCTCTGTTTCAAGTAAATTGTTTACACCAAAGTATAAAGCACTAAAAGCATTAGGCTGATAGGTAATCATAGGTTCAACAAACCAAGAGTTTGAAAAGTCGCTATATTGAATTTTTGTTCTCATAGTAAGCTTTGAATTGAATGAGTTATTTATACCAGCTCTTAGTATAATTCCGTCATAATAATCTTCAGCTTTCTGATACGATATTCCTACTCCAAAATTAGATTTGTCTGATACTTTTAATTCTACATAATTTTTAACTTGATAAAAGCTTGAACTTTCAGGGATATCTAAATTTCTAATAATAATCTCTCTAGATTGTAGTTCATTATAAAACTTTAAATTTGAATTAATTTGATTTCTATAACCAACTTCAAATTCATAAAGATTATCAAACTGATAGCCTCTAAAATTTTCTGTTTCAATCTCCGCACTCACTTTGAAAAAGTCACCATTTATTAAATCACTCGACGATGAAAATGATAATTCTTGTTTTTTGATAATACCTGTATAGTTCGTTTTATAAATGGTTTCAATGCCATAATTTGTTTTAAGAAGCTTTGGATGATTATTATAATAAACTGTTTTTCCTCTACCAGCTTTAAGCCACTTTGTTGAATTATTTGTTTCAAAACCATTGCTGGTCCTAAATCCTGGAGAACGTAACCTTAATACAAGACCAAAATCATCAGTTCTTGTTCTTTTATTTATAGCAAAACCAAGTGCATTTCCTGTTACTTTTTCTCCATCAAAATTTTTAGTATATCTTCCACTATCAAATGTCACCTCGCTATCATCTGCTGTAGGCTCATAAATATATTCAAAATTATCAGATTCATTATGAATTGATGCTGTTGCGTGTAACGTAATATGATAATTATCACCAGGATGATAATGAAAGTCAATTCCTCCAGTTGTCATATCACCGGCATTATCAAAAACTCTATTGGTTAAAATAGCTCCAATTGATCCTCCGTTACCACCAATCATCCTCTTTGCGCGAATTATATTTGATGAACTCTTACCCATAGATACAACAGTACTTGTTTCTTCAAATGGCAATAGCAGTAATGAAGACTCATCACGAGCACTTATTATACCATATGAAGTTTTTCCAAGCTTGCCAGTATATTTTGCAGTTATAGATGGATCATTAATTGTTCTTGAATAAAATAGATTGATAAATCCTCGTTGAGCTGAAAACTGAAATAGTTCTGCTCCTTGACTAAAAAATGGTCTTTTTTCATCGAAATATAGGGCATTAACAGTGTTTACATCATTTTTGATATCATCCGATTCAATTTGACTAAAGTCAGGATTTAAAGCGACTTCTAGTAAATCAACAGATGAAATTGGATATTTCATGAATAATGAAACGTCATCTGATGACGAAGAAGTGTTTGAACTAAAATCTTTAGAGCTTGCAGCAACAACTGATGGAATAAATTCAATATCACCTCTTTGTTGTCTTGGAGGTTCAATATTTTCTAAAAATCCTAACTGACAGGTTTGACATTCTATACCTTCAACCCTCGAAGTCCAATAAACATATCTGGTTAATTCATCTTCAAGCGTAAATCCACGCCCAAAATCAACTCTCCACGTTTGTATCGGCGCTATAGAGTATCGTAAGCTTGAAAATGGAATAACAAGCTCAACTTCGTACCTATCTTCAAAAATAGTAACTTTTGATTCATAAACAAGATCTAAAGATTGATCAAAACCATATGTAGCTCTTCCATCAATTTGAGCACCACCAGCACTAACTCCTAAACCATATGTAAGTGATTCATCATCAAATGCATCTATATTTATCCATACTCTATCATCTTTTTCATCAAGATTATCTCTTTTAGTAATACTATATCTTAAATCTTCTTTATTGACATATGCCTTATATCCGACATATAAAAAAGTATCATCATACAATAATCTTGCTTCTGTTTTTAAGTCTGAAGGTTGTCCTTGAAAAGTTCCGGAACCATTAAAACTCGTTGCAACTTGAGCCATTGACCATTCCTGATCATCGACGATTCCATCAAAATTAATTGGTTGATCAATTTTTATTGGCTTGTATATAGGTCTTTCAGTTAAATCTTTGAAAGATTGACCAAATACAGTGGAAATAAATATTAATGTAATTAAAAAAATTTTCATTTAGCGTGTAATTATAAGTAAAAAAAAGTATAAAAAATATACTAATTATTTGACTGAAATAGTTAGGAAAAGTTCCTTAAAAAGAGAACGCCCGAATGACAGAGTATAGTGCGTTCGATTACTTGAAAAGGCCTAAGAGTAAAATGCAATGAAGACAACCTTAAAAAGTATAATCAACTCCTAATGAAAAGCTACGAGGCATTGTTGGTCTTGCGCCATAAGGACGTCTTGCCGCTATGCCATCATTATCCATAAAGTTATTAATACCAACTGAAAGTCGAATATTATCTTGGAGAGCATATCTCATTCCAAGATCAATAATTGTTAGTTCATCAGTTGCATTTGAGCCTGAAATAGTTCCAGAACCAGCAACTGTTCTCATTTCTGATGTTTTCTTCATACTAATATTTGCTGAAAGCTTGTCTACATTTAATCCAAGATTTAATGCAATTATTGTATCTGGAAGATATGGTAATTCATCTCCTTTTGATACATCGCCCCAAAATCCGTCAAATGATTCTTGAAATTCAGAGTTTGTGCTTGTCCATGACAATTCAAATGGCATTTGAACTCTGCCATTATCTACAAGGATTCTTCTAAGATATAGCTCAAAACCTGAAATGTCTACAGCACCGCCATTAAATAGCTCATCTGAACCACCACCTGAAGCTGCAGTATCTGCACCTAATAGATTGTCATAGCTATTCGTAAATAAAGTGAATTCTAAGCTATTTAAACCTTGATTAGATTTGAAACCAATTTCAGTATTCAAACTTGTTTCTGGATCAACTGCTTTATCAGTTACTCCTGATGTACCTGGTCCTGGAGGAGCAAATCCTTTATGAACTCCAACTGAAACAGTTTGAAATTCATTAATAGCATACTCAACACCAATACCTGGAACAACAACATCTACAGTATGTTTTCTTTCTGATGGAGCCTCAGATCTATCAGGGTCTGTCTTACCCCAATCATCTCTGATAACTGTTATTTCTTCATACCTGGCACCAGCCGTAACAGTCATCGCTCCAGTAGTAAATCTGTCTTCAACAAAAAGAGCAGTTGCTTCAGCAGAATCAATTCTATTAGAATCTGAACCTTTTGTTGCTTGAGTTGTCATTACTAGTTTACCGTTTTGCATTGCATAACGATCTTCCCACTGAAATCTATCCATTTCATCATTGTGAATTCTTACTCCAGCTTGAATATCATGTGCACCTGCACTCACGTTTAAAACTGCTTGAACACCAGATGAATAATATTCTCTATTATTAGCTTTAATTCTATAAGCATCGTCTGCACTATTTTGTGCATCCATTAATAGATAAAATTCATTCCAACCGTCCGTAGTTGGTTTTGTGATTGAACTTAAGCTCATTCCATTCACTTTATTCAACTTATACCAGTTTCTAGCAAAATCATTACTATATCCGACAATAGCTAAACTCATTTTATCATTAAGCTTTGCAGCATATGATAACATAACTTGTGAATGATCAGCATCCATTTCATCTAGAGCTGTTGCTCTATATCTACGTAATGGATTATCGCTGAAATCACTGTCTGTTAAACCTAAATAGGTTTCATCTGATATTTCATCAGTCATAGAATATTTAAATTCTAAAGCATGTGATTCACTGAAACTATATCTTAATTTTGTCATAAAATCAGTCTTAGAATATCCAGTGTCTCCACCGCCATCAAGTTCTTTGAAACCATCTGTTTTATCTGAATACAACTCAATTAAGTAAGCAAAATTACCTAATACATCTCCAGATCTAACCTGCATAAGTGTTTTACTATAACTTCCCATATCTAATGACACAGAGTTAAGTTTTGAAGTTGGTATAGATGTAGAAATATAATTCAATGAACCACCAGTAGTAAATGGACCATGCTTAATTTGCGTAGATCCTTTTCTCACCTCTATAGATTCCATTCTACCTGCTGTTGGTGAATAATAAGCTGCTGGTGAAGCATATGGAGCTGGAGCAATTAATACACCATCTTCCATAACATTAAGTTTTTCCATTCTTAATGAACCACTACCTCTAAGACCAATGTTGGGTCTTAAACCTAAACCATCTTCTTCTGAAATATATACACCTGGAATTCTACCAACAATTCGGTGAATATCAGTGTATCTAAATTGATCTAACTCAGATTTACTTACCACATCACTAGGCTCAGCATTTCTTAAGAACATTCCTGAAGTAATACTCTTTGATTCTGCTAGTACTTCAACAGCATCTAAAGCAATTGGTTTAGTTGAATCTGATTCAGCAACAATATTTGGATTGTTTGCTAAAATAAAATTAAAAAATAAAATAAATAATACGTTCTTTTTCATTTTTCACCTCTTTATTGAGATTTAATCTCAGAATTATAAATAGAAAAATAAAGAAAAACAAGTATTATTGAGATTTAATCTCAATAGATATTTATTTATTCAGTTATTTCTTGAAATTTCAGACGTTGATTCGAAGAAAAATCAATTACAATTGAATCAACTAGATTAGCAATTTTTTGAATTCCATCAAAATTAAGTTTATCAATTTCATCTGATGGCATATGGTAATCATCGTGAATGCCAGTAAAAAAGAAAATACAAGGAATATCTTCTTTATAAAAATTATAATGGTCAGATCTTTGGAACAATCTATTATACCTTCTATCTTCCGCATGAGGTGTATTAGAATATGCATCTATATTCATATCAGTTTTATTAAAATGTATTTGCAACTGATCTTTAAAGCCTTCCCCTGAAGTAACGCCTCCGACATACAATAATTCTTCAGTTAATCTCCCCATCATATCTAAATTAATCATCAATTGAACCTTGTCTAGATTAATTGTAGGATTTTCGACATAATATTTTGATCCTAATAGACCTAATTCTTCCCCACCAAAGAGAATGAAAACTAATGTTCTTTCATTGGAATTTGTTGAAGCATACTTTTCAAATAACTCTAAAACAGTGGCAGTTCCTGAGGCATTGTCATCTGCGTTATTATATATTTTATCTCCACTAAGCTTTTTAAGTTGCGCTGCAGTTGCAGCTCCACCATCATAATGACCACCAATAACAACATATTCATCTTTAAGAATGGGATCATTTCCAGGTAATGTTGCAATTATATTGTATGTTTTGACTGTCATATCTTCTTGCTTTAAATTCCATTTTCTTTCTGCCGGAACATAATGCTCTTGGATTTCAACTGTTCTTTTTGTGGGCAAAGAAGCATTTTCTAAGAATTTTTTAATGTAATCTTTTGCCATTTCATCTCCCAGAGTACCTGAAGCTCTTCCTTCAAGCTTATCAGATGCTAAAAATCCGATGTGACTTTTAAAATCTTTGATTGTTATTTCTGGTGAAGTATTTAATAATTCAACTTGATTGTTTGAACTTAATTTTTGACTTATATCTGTGCACGAGATAACAAACAATAGCACAATTAATAATAATCTCATTCTTGCTCCTTTAAAATAAATACCCTATTAATACATAACTTAATGCAAAGATTATGGTTAATACTATAATAAAAGTATTGAAATGCTTATCCATCATTACTTTAATTGGTTCTCCAAAAAATCTAATTAATAATCCAATAATTATGAATCTTCCTCCTCTACCTAAAATTGAAGCAATTATAAATATCGGAAGATTGATTTGAAATACACCTGCTGTAATTGAAAAGACTTTGTATGGAATTGGTGTAAATGCAGCTGTAAATATTACTAAGAAATTATGTGCATCGTATTGTGCACCAACATTATCAAACACCTCTGGTGTAAAACCCGGAATTATTCGAAAAAAGAAGTTTGCAATACCTGTAAGATCTCCATTCGGTGTATACCATAAGAAATATCCAATTATAAAACCAAACACTCCTCCTAGAACAGAGCCTAAAGTGCAAATGAAAACGTAATACATTGACTTCTTAACCTTGCCAAGACACAATGCCATTAACAAAGGATCAGCTGGAACAGGGAAAAAAGATGATTCTGCAAAAGCAACTAGAAATAAAATTAAAGTACCGTACACGCTTTCAGCCCAGGACAAGACCCATTCGTAAAGATTCTTTAATGGTTTCATAAACTATCTAATTTTAACCATTTTTTTGGCTTTAATAAATTGGCCGCCATTTGGATTTTTTGGTGTATACATTTGACAGAAATAAACACCTGAACTTACTGCATCACCATTTTCATTAGTTCCATCCCAAACTACTGTATAGTATCCAGCATTTTTATCTTCATTAACAAGCGTTTTAATAGTTTGCCCTTTAATATTAAATATTCTTATAACAACATTTTGAGCTGATGGAACATCATACTCAATTGTTGCAAAATCAGTAAATGGGTTAGGATAACTCTGTCTTATTTCTAAGATATCAGGTATAAGCTGTCTACTATCAATTCTCATTTGACCATTCAATAAAGAAGCTGATCTAGATAATGTACCATCTGTTGCTATTACATTCCAAAATCCTTCAAGCACGGTAACTGTATCAGTTTGTGCAGCGAGATCTTTCAAAGACCATGTTTTATAATTTTCAGTTATAAACTCATTATCATCCATAGTCAAAAACTCTAAACCTTGATATCCTATTATTCGATAAGAAACAGCATCTCCGTCAATATCAACAGTAGGATCCCATACAAACCTTAATGAGTCATCAACATTTTCAGGAGTAATGTATAAAGTTCTAAAATCTATGCCTGATATATATTCACCATTTGAAATAAAATATTCGCCTATTGTACTAAATGTAGAAGGTGCATCATTGACTGGTATAATAGTTGCATTAAATGAAACACTAGTTGAGTCTATACCTCCACCAACTGTACCACCATCATCTTTAACAGTGATTGTAATTAAGGAAGAACCATATTTGTTTTCAATAGGTACAATACTTAATTGTTCAGGTGAAGATTCTAATATATTAAGCTCATCAAATAAATCATCATTTTCAGCAACTACAGTTATGCTTATGTTTTGTGGATTTACATCTTCTCCATATCCTAAACCAGTCAAAATAACGTTATAGGTATTGTCTTCAAAAAACTGTATATCATCAGGAGTGTCGATGGTAGGAGCTTGATTAGGAACAAATACTGGTTTAACCTGAATTTCATCTGTAAATAAACTTTCCTGTCCATTCACTGAGACTGAAAGCCTATAATAATAAAAAATATTTTCATCTAAATTTGAATCAGTATATTCAAAAGTTGGATAATTAACACTAGTCAGCAAGTTAGAAGAACTTGGAGTAAAACCAGGTTCTGTTGACCTATAAATATTAATTGTGCACGCTGAAATACAGATTAAATCTTGCCAGTTTAATGTAACATTACCATTACTAGGAATTGTATATGTTACTTCAGGAGCTGGTGCAGGACCGCTACCGCTTGGACTTACTACATATAGACCTTCATCAATCCCAGTAACTACAATATTTCCACTGCTATAATAAGGAAAATTACTCCATGTACCATCAAATGATGTATTGTTACTTGACGGATAAACATCAAAGTAAGCTAACTCGCTAGGATTGGAGATATCTGATATATCCATTACCCTTAATCCTGCTGTATAATGAGACATGTAAACGTTATTACCGATTATATAATTATTGTGATCGATAGCTGGAGTTGGACCAAAATATGTCTTATGAATAACAGGATTGTTTAAGTCTTCTACATTCCAAATAAGAGTTCTGGTATTATTATAAGCATTGTTAGCTTCATCTAATTCATCATTTACAATAAAAAATCTGTGATCTTCAGTCAACCAACCCTGGTGCGTATAATAATTATCATAACTACCAAGACCAATTGTTTTAGCCCCACTATTATCATCTGTCTTAGTACTTAAATCTGCAATCCATAGTCTAGTTTCATTTGATCCAAAACAAATTTCTTTACCAACATACGCCGAATCAGGACCGTCATAAATAACACATTGAACATCGTGAGAGTAACCGGTATTTGACCTACCTGTATTTGGATCGGAAACACAAGCTGCTTTGGAAGGTATTGATGGAGTAGAAATATCAATAATATGTAAACCTCCAGGACCACAGGTTCCGGTACCTACCGCATAAGCAAAACCAGTATCTTCATTAATAAAAATATTATGAGCATTTCCAAATCCACTATAATAAGCAGTATTGGAAAAAGTAAAAGGATTGCCATTAAAATTCCTTAACTGTGTCAAATCAAAAACTTGCATACCATGACCACTTGCTTCTGAAACAATAAATACATGGTCTTGATAAACTTTTAAATCCCTCCATGAAGAATTATTAGTTTGTGTAGGTAATCTACCTATATAAACAGGATTTTCTGGATTTGAAATATCTACGAATGATGTTCCATTGCTCATTCCAACAAGCGCATATTCTTTACCTGTCTGAGAATCTGTCCATCCCCAAATATCATTTAAAGATGTTGAATTTGAACCACCGATTTCAGTTTTATCTGTGTATGACATTAAATCCATATCTTTGCAAGGATAAGAGCCTGCAAACCCATTATTACATTCAATTTTATTTTTAATTGACGTAACTCCAATTCCAGTTGAAAAAGTAGATACAGAACCTTTGTTAGACACCCTTAAATCAAAAGCATATAATTTATCAGCATAATATGCTCCTGAAATTAAAAGATTTTCATTTAAAATAATATTTCTACCAAAATATTCATCTGAAGCGCTTTTTAAATCATCAACAAACTCTAATCTTTCAGATTCGTTAATAATATAATTAAAGATTCTACCTTCATTAAAAGTTGAAATTGATACTTTATTGTTGTGCTCAAAAATTTTATATCCAAAATGAGAGTTTTCTTCAATCAATGTGGGTTGAATTTCATAAGGATTAACCCAAGGGTTTTGATCATCATCTGTTCTTGAAGATTGTAAATAAGGGTAAACAAATACTTTACCTTTTCCATTGTCATCTTCAAGTGCCGATATATACAAATTTTTATCACCTACATAAACAGATTCACCAAATTTTATTTTATTATCATCGCTGTTGATTGAAATAGGGTTTGGAATGTCAATTCCAAAAGGTATACCGTCCTTATATTCGACCATATAAACAAATTCTTTTAAAGATCCGATAAGTAATTTATTATTATTAAATGAAGTAGAAATTCCAAATCCAAACTTGTTTGGACCAATAGCATAACACCCTTCAACGTCTCCTAACTTTCTAACATCAATGGAATGAAAAGGTTTATTAAAAGATTTACTATTATCTAGATTATCTAAATTATAAACATGAACTAATCCATCATTATAAAACGGTGATGAAATAGATAAGTAGCTATCTGTAATTGCGACATTATATCCAAATTTATGTGGAGTTCCTGAAGCATTATTAGGAATTGGATTTTCGAAAGTATTGCTTAACTCCCACTTTTCATTATTTTTCTTATATAAGAATGCAATACCATGACCATTATTATAACCAGGAGCACCAATAATCATATATTTAGAAGATAAGGCTATACTAAATCCGAAATCATCGCCTGGCATTGGATTTGGAGAAGTGAGCTCTGTTTCTTTAACTAATTGGTTTCCAACAGCATCATAAGAATAAATATCAACAATTCTTGATTTTAATGATGAGAATGTTTTAGCTGCAGCAAGGGTGTCATCAGACATTGCCATCGGAACAAATCTTCCTCTGTTTAATAATTCAGCAGAATGACTTTTTCCAAAAGTACCAGCAAAAATTTGTGCACATAGGATTGTTAACAATAATACTTTATTAAGATTTTTTATCATAATCACAGAAATAAAGTATAAGAATAAAAACTAAATATTAGAATCTTTAAATTTTTGATTAATTATCTAAAGAATTATCAAGAAATAATGATTTATCTATAGCTGCAAAAAATTCTCTAAAAAATTGCACTGATCTTTTTCTCTCAGAACCACCAAAATTGACTCTCAATGAAGACATATAAGGTTCAGTATCATAAATTGATTTCACAGTAGCTGTTGCAGTAAGCTTATAATCCTTAATTACTACTTTTTCTCCATCATTTCCTCTATCTCTTCCAGATGGTCCATCTCCATCAGTAGCTACTAACCACCATATTGCAGCAAAAATAGCAAGTGCACCAAGGGCTTTTTCAGCATCAGATGGTTTTTTCTTTTTTGGTTTTTCAATCTTACTAGCTGTAATTAAACCAAACTCTTCATTTAAAGTGTCTATAGTAAATCCTAAATCTTGAAAGGCGCCAATTGTTGACTGCATTAAATCTTTTGTATTAACATCATATTCCCTTGTTTCAACTGCTCTTTGAGCTGCAGTAGATTTTTTTGAAGAACCTCCTGAGGAAGCACAGCTTGTTAACAAGAATGTTAATAGAAATGTGTGTATAGCAATCTTTTTAAACATTGCTAATCAATCGTTTGATCTAAAAATAAAGATTTGTCTAGCGCTGCAAAGAAACTCTTGAAAAATAAATCAGAAAATTTTCTATCTCCACCTTCAAAATTTACTCTTAAAGAAGATAATAATGGATCAGTCGAAATCTCTTTAACAGTTATAGTGGCAGATAGAGTCAATGGCGCAATTACAACGTCACTATTATCTTCAAATCCAGTTAAAGCTCGAAAAAAAGCTTCAAAAGGATCTTCTTCAAGATTAGTCCTTGTAGTGGTTGTTCCTTGTGTTTTACTAGCAGTAATTAAACCGAATTCTGCATTTAAAACATCTATGGTATAACCTAAGTCTTGAAAGGTACCAATTGAAGCTTTGATAAGCTGTTTTGTTGATAAATCATACTCTTTTGTTTCGGTTGCTCTTTTAACTGCTGTGGTACGCTCTGGCATCATAGATGCACATCCATTGAGTATAATGCCTAATGATAAGGCTAAAAGTAGATTTTTGTTCATTTTACCTAGTATTTAATACTTTGATATTTAAAGTCAGTTACAACACCATCAGCATTTAATTTTACTATCAAAGTAAGATTTTTACTAGAATTTGATGATTTTGAACGACCTCCACCAAAAATACCGAAAAAATTACCACTTGAACCGGCTCCAGCGCCAGAAACGCTTGATGATTCTGATTCTTGTGAAATTTTATCATAAGTCCATGCCTCGCCTCCATCTTTAGTACTTGTGACTAAATTTGGTGAGCCCAGCAATGTTACTACTTGAGATGAACTCATTCCTTTATTTAACTGAGATTGAACTTTACCCAAGGTAAAATCATTTGCTTCTGCAGGAGCTGTAGGAGCTTGCATAGCACATCCAGTTAAAATGAATGATAAAAATAATACAAAAGTTAGATTTTTCATTTTTTCCTCTCTATTTTGTTATTTTTAAATTATACATTAAAAATAATCATCTTGTTCCCATTATAAGCAATATATAAGTAAAATTATATAGTAATATTGTATATTTCCTTCTGATATAATTCCATCAACTGCTTATATTTTGGTCCAATAATACCATCACCTATTTTGTGATTATCTATTGAAACAACTGGAATTAAATCTCTATTTGCAGAAGCAATAAATGCCTCGCTTGAAGTTTTAAGATCCTCAATTGTAATTTTAGATTCACAGTGATTGATTTGATAATAATCCATTAATCTTAATAAATTTTTTCTTGTCACACTTCCTAATATCCGACCATCTAACTTAGTAGTTGTTACAATATCATTTTTAATAATAAAAAATGAAAAAGTAGTTCCTTCTAAAATTTCTTCTTTGCTTGTATACAGCACTTCATCAAAAGAACCTTCATGAACAAGAGATCTATGCGCTTTCATGCCACCATAATAAGTGTACGGTGTTTTAACTTCTGCATCAATTCTTTCAAACTCATACAAACCCAATGAAATACCATTTTGATATGATTCTTTTGGATACTTTTTTATTGGTGAAGTTACTATAAACAAATCAACAGCTTCAGATGAAACTAAGCCTGAAATATCATCTGGCGCTTTTCCAGCCATAATAATCATTACATTGCATTCAGTTTTTGAAAAATCATTTTTTTCTAATGTTTGATATACCAAACTTTGAATATCTTCTTTTGAAAAAGATAGATTCATTTGCATTGATTTAGCATTGCCTACAATTCTATCAATATGATCTTCTAAAAATACAGGCACTCCATTGTTCGCAGTTTTAAAAAAAGTAAAAACTTGATATCCGCGAGTAACGCTTAAATAATTTCCCCTTACATTAAGACTTACTTCTTCAGATGGTATAAATCTATCTCTGGAAAATGATATTAAGCTCATAGTTTTATTTATGTGATTTTTGTTATATTGTTCCGATTAATCTAATTATCTAATTTATTTAAAATATAACTTAATATGACTTATATTTTAAAATATGAGAATAATATTATATCTACTTTTAATTTTAATATTTGCATGCAGTGACAATAAGGAGGATGATTCTAATACTTCTACTCCTTTTTCAGAGGAAATTCATGTTGATGATGATTTTTATTTTGAAAAAGGAATCTATCAAGTAGTTGACAATGTTTATGTTGCAATCGGATATGGACTTGCAAATTCAGTACTAATTGTTGGAGATACTTCGAATATTATTATAGATACTACAGAAGATCCTAAACTTGGTGAGCAAATTAACGCTGAATTCAAGAAAATCTCTAACTTACCAAATGAAGCCATTATCTATACCCACTCACATGTAGATCATTGGAGAGGAGCTCCCGGTTTTTATGAAGAAGAAACTAAAGTATATGCTCATTCAACTTTTCAAAAAGGGTTTTTTGATCAAAATAATTTACTTAGACCAATTCTTACAGAAAGAGGTATGAAACAATTTGGTCACTTTTTACCAGACAGCCTTAAAAGAGGTCATGGATTAGGCTTTACTCTTAATTTTGACTTTGAACAACCTGCAGTGATTTATCCAACAAACTTTTTTGAACAACAAACAAATCAGCTTTCAATTGGAGGTGTCGACCTTGAAATTCAGCACACTCCAGGTGAAACAGATGATCAAATTATTATTTATTATCCTGAAAAAGAAGTAGTTATCAGTGCGGACAATTATTATATGCGATTTCCCAACTTATATACAATTAGAGGAACATCTTATAGAGATACTAAAAGCTGGTACAAATCTGTTGATACCATGCGCTCTTATACTCCTAAATACTTGATTAGCTGTCATGGACCCTTTTTATCTGGAGAAGAAGTTATTGAAGAACGCTTATCGATTTACAGAGATGCAATTCAATATATTCATGACTATGCAGTGAGAGGTGCCAATTTAGGTAAAACTCCTGATGAGCTTGTTGAAGAATTTGAATATCCACCCTTCTTTCTAGAAAATTATGATTTACAAGAAAAGTATGGAAAGGTATCATGGAGTATTAGGAATGTTTATAATGGATATTTAGGATTTTTTGATGGAAGAGCAGTTAATTTAGAACCATTATCAGATAAAAAACGATCAAAACATATCTTTGAACTTATTGGCTCAAAAGAAAAATTAATTGAAGAAATAAATAAAGCAAATGGTGCACTAAACTATCAATGGGCTGCCGAACTTTGCGATGTAGGATTATTCAACTTTCCAGAAGACAAAGAGATTAAAAAATTATATAGTAGATCCCTTGAAAACTTATCTAAAATTGAAAAAAATCCTATTGCACGAAATTATTATTTATCAGAAGCTTATGAACTTTCACAAAAGATATCTCCCTCATTGAAATATACTGTATCAGCTGAACAAGCAAAAAATATTCCGCTTAGTACTTTTTTTGATGCAATGGGTCCACGATTAGATCCAATAAAGGCTAAAAATAAATTTATTAGAATCGGATTTAATATAACAGACTCTAGCGAAAAATTTGGTGTAATTATAAGAAACCAAATAGCTGAAATATCAGAATTTTACGATGAAGATTATGATGCAATAGTCACGGTTGATTCAAATACTTGGAAAGGCATTGTTTTAAAAACGGAAAATGCCGTCAGTGCAATTGCTTCAGGGAAGCTTAAAATTACCGGAGAATCAATAAAATTTCTCCAATTTTCATCTATGTTCGTTAATGATTAATAATCAATTAAAGTAATTACTTCACCAAACTTTTCAGCAAGCTTTCTTGATCCACCTAATTTAGGTAAGTCAATTAAGGCTATAATGTACACCTCTGATGCACCTAACTCTTGACAAAGTTCAGCTGTAGCCATTGCTGTACCTCCTGTTGCAATTAAATCATCTACTACTAATACTTTATCTCCTTTTGAAATAGCATCTTCATGAATGTGAACTGTATTAGTTCCATATTCCAATGAGAAGAATTTTTCTGCAGCTTTTCTAGGTAACTTTCCAGGCTTTCTAGCTAATACAAAAGATTTTGATAATGCATAGGCAATTGGTCCAGACCAGAAAAATCCTCTAGACTCTACTCCTACCACTCTATTAAAATCTAAATGCTTAACCTTATCTACCATAATATCAACGGTAGACTTAAAAGCGTCAGGATTTTCAAGAAGTGTAGTGATATCTTTAAATACAATACCCTTTATAGGATAATCTTTAACGATTGTTATTGTTTCTTTTATTTGTTCTATTTTCATATTTATTGCGCGCATAATACGGATTTAAAATATGAATTCAAATAAATAATAAAGACGGTATTAACTATGCCTGAATATTATGTTTTTCACAAAGACCAGATAAAAAGCCCCAAAGCACTTTAACTGTTGATAAACCAGCTTCTTTAGCTAGAATCTTCTCTTCTTCAGATAATTTATTCATCAGTTCAGCACTTTGCTCTCTATGCTCAACATCTGCATCTTTATGAACTACGAAATATTCAAGACCTTCTTCTGACGAAACATTATAATGATCTACAAGACCTTTAATTTTAGTATCTGCTATTTCAGGTACTTGCCTTTCATAAGCATAAAGAGCTCCTAAACCTTCAGCATAAGTAGATCTTGAAAGTCTAAAGAAATTATCAATCATCTCTTTAGTAAAATTCTCATGATCAACCGTTTCAACTGTATTTTCATCTGCTCCAACTGCTAAAGCAAAATTTTTCCAAAGCATTGGATGGTCTTTATTGAAATCTTCTTCATCGCTAAGATTATCAAGAAGAATTTTTCTATTTTCAATATCTTCACAGATTGAATGAGTCGCACTTATATAACGAGGAAATGCCTTAATATGTTGATAGTATTGTTCGGCATAATCTCTAAGAATTTCTTGATTTAATTCTCCATTGTTCCAAGCAACATAGAATGGATGTTTTAATAAATGAAATTTGTCTAATTGTTGGTTTAATTTATCTAGATACATTTTTACTCCTATTTAGTTGGCTACCAGTTATATAATATAATTAAAAAATTTAATTTTCATAAGTTAAATAGAATGAAACATTCCAATGATTCCAAAATTTATCAGTAGTTGGTTGAGCATTTGGAATTTGATATGAAAATACGTGATTACCTTTTTCTAAATCACCAAGACGTATTTTTACAGGTTTCACGCTAGATCCAGGACACCAATTTGATCTTGAATAGTCTGATGAAGCTATTCTTTCTTTAATTGTTTCTCCTTTAAAGGTTGTTTCTTCAAACCAAACACCTGATGATGGATTAAATCTTCTGAAAGAGGCGCAATCATCTCTCCAGGCAGGATAATTTAATTTAATTTCGTTATCAACTTTTATAATATTATCTCTTTGATTGAACTCGTCTCCTTCGCTATGCGCGCCATGCCCTGTTGTAATAAAATAGAGATTAGCATTTGAAATATCTTTTGGAGTATTAAAATTAATTTTTAAATCTTCATTAGAAAAATCGAAGCTTCCATTATGATTTAAGTTATAATTATGGGTATTAGCTAATACTTTTATCTTAGATTTATTTTTTTTATCCATAAAAAATGGACTTTCTGTAAATGATAAAGATACATCCATCAACCATCCTTCTTTAGACCATGTATCAATCCAGGCTCCAATCCAAATTTCATCATAAAATGCATTGCTTAAATGTGATATATCCTCACTCCATGAAATACTTTCTTCCCATCTTGGAATATATACTGGCCTAAATTCATCCAATCTTTCATTTTCACTAAAATGACCAACGCCAAATGGCGTTATAAATCGTAATAATTCAAGAGATGTTATATTTAATGAATCTGGATGAGTATTCAATAAAAATATTGATCCAGACTTATCCCACGGATCTCCATCCGATGATAGTTCAGCAAATATTTCAACTGAAACCTTCCTGTTAAATTCTGGAATAGATAATTTTTTAAAGATTAAACGACCATTATCTCTGATTAAAAAATCTGAGCTACTCAAAACTGAATCAGAATCAAAATTTATTTTTTGACTTGAAAATACATCAATTGTTAAATTTTTTTCTTGAGTACTACATCCAACTATTAGATTTAAAGATAAAACTATAAGTACTTTGGATAAATTTTTAATCATCCTTTTATCTTATCATATGCTTTTAATGCTTTATCTCTGGATTCTTCTATAGAAACAATAGGCTTAGGATAATCTTTTCCATAGTCTATTCCAGCTTCTTTAAAAACTGATTTATCTGCTTCCCAAGGTGAAAATAAATATTTTGAAGGAAAATTTTTAAGTTCAGGTACAAACTTTTTTGTATATATACCTTCTGGATCAAATTTCTTGCCCTGTAAAATTGGATTAAAAATTCTAAAGTATGGTGCTGCATCAGCTCCACTTCCAGCTGTCCATTGCCAACTTGCAGTATTATTAGCTAAATCTGCATCACACAAAGAGTCATTAAACCACTCCAATCCAACCCTCCAATCAATTAAAAGGTTTTTTACCAAGAATGATGCGACAATCATTCTAACTCGATTATGCATATATCCTGTTTCCCAAAGCTGCCTCATTCCAGCATCCACAATCGGATACCCAGTTTTTCCTTTCTGCCATGCAGTCAAGAAATCTTGGTTTATTGACCAAGGGAAATTGTCAAATCGTTTATTTAGATTTTCAGTGCACATAAATGGAAAATGATATATTAAATAATAAGAAAATTCTCTCCATCCAAGTTCGCTATGAAAATGAGTCACATCTTTTTCAGGATTAACATTTTTATTATCGTGCCATATTTGATTTGGTGAAATTTCTCCAAAATGTAGATGAGGAGATAGAACCGAAACATTTTCTTGTGAAGGAAAGTTTCTACCTTCTTTATATCCATTTAAGCCATTATCTCTAAAATGGACATATTGTTCCATCGCTGCTTTTTCTCCAATTTTCCAATAACGATTAAACTTATCTTTCCACTGATGCTTTGGAAGTAAATCAAGTGAATCAATGTCTCCCGAAGAGTCTAACTTATCACAAAAACTAAAGTTTTCAGATTCAACAACTTCTCTAGGTCCTGTATGTTTTTTCAAACAACCTTTTTTGTAGTATGGAGAGAATACCTTATATGGAGTATTATCATCTTTTAAAATTTCCCAAGGCTCCCATAATAATGAACCATTGAAGGTTTTAACTTCAATATTGCTTTTTTTCAGAAGTGATTTAATCTTTGTATCTCTTTTTATTTCCCACGGACTATAACATCTATTCCATGAAATTGATTCTATATCATGATTGCTTATTAAATCTTTAATTATTTTTAAAGGATCTCCTGAAAAACAGTTTATATTGTGTCCTAATGATTTATTTAAAGAATGTAGTGAATGATGAAGCCACCAGGAGCTTGCTGCTCCAAGATTAAACTCTTTTTGAGTAGTATTTGCAGTATCAAGGATAAATATTGGCATTATAGTACCATTTTGGGCTGCAAAATTCAAAGATGGGTTATCTGCTAACCTCAAATCTCTTCTAAACCAGTGAATTGCTAACTTACTCATCAAATATATCGTTTAAAGTGTCGGCTAATCTTACTCCAGCAGTAAATAACTGTAACTTAACTAAATCAAAATTTTCATAAATATAAGTATAGCCTAAACTGTCCTTATTTTTTACTTCAGAATATACCTTATTTACAAGGTTTTGTGATTCATCTATCCATTCATCTTCTGTCATCAATGTAACATCAGTAGCACTAAAATTATTTTGAAGATGGTTTGCCAGTTCAGTATAGCTCATTTGAAAGTCATCAATAATGTGCGTATCCCACACTCTATGAAGATTTGTATCGTTACCAAACCATTTAACCTTAATATCGTTTCCCCCTCTATCTTCAGCTCTTCCCACATGAAGCGGTTGATGAATATCACCAACAAGATGCACAAGGAAACGTAAATAAAATGCCTTATCGTCATTGCTCACGCTAGAATCTTTTAATTTATTTTTACAAATTTTAATAGCCTGAACCACATCTCCTTTTGGAGACTTCTTTGAATCCTCATACCTTACATCATGAGGCATATTAACATAATGCCATGTACTAAATTTTCTGAAATCGGAGTTAGATCGCATTTCATCAGCCCAGGTACTTGCTACAGCTAAAGAAGGGTCCTTTAAAATTTTTCTAATCTCTAAACGAGTATTTTCAGTTAAATAAGATTCTGCTACCTCGCCAGTAGCTCTATGACCAGTTTTTCCCCAAGGAAAAAGAAAAGAAAACATTAACATGATATATATAAGCTTATTTTTCATTTTTTTTTATTTTTTGATTTATTGCGTCTACATTTATCACTACAATATTTAACATTTTCCCATGTTTTTTTCCATTTTTTTCTCCAATTAAATGAAAATCCACAAATAGGACAAATTTTTGAAGGAAGATGTTCTTTTTTCATTCATTTAAAACCATTCTTAATGAGGTAACCTCAATATTTGTTAATGGAATTTTTCCTTGTTGTTCTTTTTCAACTGTAAAACCTAATGCTTTATATAAATTTATTGCCCTTAAATTATTATTAAGAACTGTTACTCTAGCAGGTTTTAAAACTTTCCTCAAAGCAAAGCTTAGAAGTTGTTTGCCATATCCTTTTCTAAAAAATTTAGGATCAATATATAGCCAAGTAATTTCTTTATTGCAAAAAGCAACAAAACCTATCGTTTCATTATTTTGTTCAGCTACAAATATTAATGAGTCAAAAAGCTTCTCTTCTTTATAACACTGTCTGAGCGGAACAAAGGCTTCTTTAGGCGCAGATTTTTCTAATTCAATAATTCTAGCTTGATCATGAATTTTGCAAATATTGTCCCAATCTAGTTGATGAACATACTCTCTAATTGAAAGCATTCTAATCGTCTTCGTTCATAGCTAAATTGAATACCATAAATACAACAAAAATAATGCACATAAAGAACATTGGAAGCTCTATTGGATGCTGAAAAGTAAATGGTCCCCATTCTATCATGGTAAAAATATATATAAAAAGGGGCTAAAAAGCCCCTTTTAATACTAAACGAAAAGGATTATTTCTCATTTAATTGTGCGCGCACTCCTAAGATTCCAAAAGTTGGAGCCCATAATCCAACAAAAACTCCTACTTGTCTTGCTGATATAGCATCTTCATATCCAGGAACATTCAAAAATAGTAACACTGCCATGAAAATTGAAAGAATCATTAAAAGATACCATGAATTTGAGTTCATTTTTATCCCCTGTAAGTTAGTTTAATAAATACTTAATAATTTTAGTATAAATGCTATAACAATCAAAACTAAAACTAGCTTGCTATCTAAGCAGTAATGAACAATTTTAGCTATTATATTATCCATTATAGAGCACCTTCATAAAGATTAATGATGCTACTCCAACCGTAAATACCAGGGATATATAAAACCCTATTTTTGTGTCTAAAATTGAAATAAGATTATCAGATAGATTGTTTAATTGTTTTAGCATACAGGTGGAAAGTAAGACTTTGGACATAAAAAATCAAATAGAACTCGTTAAAAATGAGTCATGAAAGATAAAAATGAATCATTACCATTATATCCAATCTCAAAAAGATAATTTTTTTTAAAAAGTCGAACTACTGGAAAAAACATGTAGGAATATTTATTATCACTATATTCAACCCTATAATGAGCTATAAGCCAAGTTGAGGTCTTTGAATAGTCTACAGTATATGGACTATAAGCAAGCCTTGAGTTTGATACCAATGCGCTACTATGAGAAAAGTATTCAATCATTTCCATAGCCATAAAGCGTCGATTTTCCCAATCTCCATGAATTCCAAATGATCCCATGGGTTCGGAATTTTTAGTATTTAATCCAACGCTTGATAATAAGTATAAATTTGCCTGTGAATTTTTACTATTCCATCTTTTAGCTAGATAATTATTATTTACCAATGCAAATGTCTCGTTTGATTTTCTGTCCTCTAAGAATCTACCTCCAATTAACCAGTTACTTGTTTTAGAAACTCCAAATCTTATATCATTAAAACTTGGATTTTGTGTAAGCCAAAAGACCTTACCATTTTTAAAGATTACCGGGTGGGCTGATACACTGCTAAAAAGAATAATTAGAGCAAAAAATATTCTCAACATATATGATCGTTTAGTTATTATTATCGGAAGTAAGATTAAATGCTATAGGTTGCAAAATACCAAGCTTATCAGTACTAAACTTAGTTAATTTTTCATTTTGAAGAATGAACAATAGATTAACATCATATCCAGCATCTTCTATAACTTGAACAATTTTTTCAGGGTTTACATCTTTAGAATCTAATAATCCAAGTTGTACATATTGTCCATCAATATCAACTGAAACACCATCGGTAAACTTGGATTTATCAATGAAATTCGTTTTTGAAAAGCCTTCTCCTATTCCAAAAGCACACATAGAACAAACCATACCTAATACTTCTACTACTGCTTCGTTTTTATTGATAGAAATTTCATTATCTTGAATAGAAACTTTTGATTGAGAAAATCCATAACTCAGAAGTAAAATAGTTAATATTATTTTTTTCATTGATATTAATTTTAATTAAAAAAAAAATTTATAGCAATATAGAACTAAAATATTATTATTGTCTTATCCAGCGCCGCCTCCGCCACCGCCGCCAGCTCCACCGCCAGCTCCACCGCCGCCACCATCACCTCCACCAAAAGAAGCAGATATGGTTGTACCGGTTGAAGCAATATCACTTACCATGGAAGCTGCAGATGATAAGCTTGAAGTGTCTCCGCCATGACCCATCCAAACAAAGCTATCTGTATGCTCTGACTCAATATTTTTTATGATACTCTTAAGCTCTTCAGGTTGTGCACCTAGCGCAAGACAATATTGAAGCATTAAATCAGGGTCAAATTTTTTAATATCAACCTCACCTTCTTTTAACTTACTCATGAATAAGCCCCATTGATTATATAACAATTGCCCTTCTTTGGTTAATCTGCTACTTGCAATAGTTATAATAAAAAACATAAAAGGTGCTATTGATACAAAACCAAGAAAAGTTTGGAACCAAATTGCGCAAAAAACAATTATATTTAAAATTAAAAATTGTAGGATTGCTAATCGATATTTTTCATCTTGATACGACATATCAACCCAGCCTCTACCATAAACCTCTTCTTCTTTTAAAGATTTCCAATCTGATGAAAGCAAACTAAAATCACTAAAAACATCTCTAAATGAAGTTTCAGAACCAAATTTTTTCATTCTTTTTAATAACAATTTAGCAAAACTACTTTTTACATTATCTGAGTCAGTATTATTAATTGTGATTTTAAGACGTTTTGATTTAAACCACTTACCTACTTCAACAACCTCAATTTTCAGCTTATTTAATGATGCTAGTTCAAAAAGCGTTGATAATACACCGCCACCAGTAGGTCCAAGTGTTAATTCACGATAAATAAGGCCATTTACTATTACTGGATGATCATTTGAAGGAAATGATGTGAATTGCTGATTTTCATCAGGTTCTATTTTGAATTTTAAAAGATTTCTTCTGGCATAACTAATAAATGTTACTAATGAAAATAATGCTAAAAGACCAATAAAATATTGAGCAAGGTCTCTATCTCTTTTTTCCTTTTCGATTGCAGCTAATGAAAAATTTGAATCAGACACAACCGGATTAATAAAATACGAAGATGGAAATATTGTTCTTAATTTCATTTCATTATTGCTTGAAAAATCTGAAGAGAAAAATGATAATGAATCATCTTCAATATTTAACTTATACTTCTTTGAATTAGAAGGATTTTCTATGTCGTAAATGATATCATTTTTTTGAATGTTTGATGAAAATTTTTGTGAAATAGATAAATTTCCTGGTCTTTTATCCCACCTATCAGATAAATAAATCCAGTAAAATTGACTATCTTTTTCTCCAATGGTAAATGGATTTTCTAAAGTATACTTTACGGCAAATTTTTTATTTTCATTTGAAGAATTGTGATAAAGATAAATTCTATAAGAGTTTTTTCTTTCATCGATTAAAAATGTACCATCTTGCTTTGTATCTTTATTTAAGTATGCTACACCGTTTTCAGAAACTTGAATATCATAAATTTTATCGAATCCTCTTTTAGGAATAACCTGGTAAACGAACGTAAAATCTCCTTTAAAACTAAATTCCCTAGTTTCAATAAAATTAATCGTACCATCATTATTAATTATAGTTTGAATATCTGTAGATACAATTTTGTATGATTTATCTGCTGCATTAAGCAAAGTTGCAGTAAATAGCACAACGAATAAAAATTTAATTGAATAAATGAACTTTCCCACGCTGTAAAGTACACTTTACATACTATAATGTCAAAACTAATTTTTTAAGAAAAAAGGATAGTTTTTTATTAAAATTATATTTGAAATGAAATTATTAAAGCTAAAAAAATAATAATCCAAGCGGCTACTAGAAAAATGATAATTTTATAACCAGGTTCATTTTTCATTTAATCAATTAATTTCTTTTTCTAAATGCTTTCTAAATGAATGGAAGTCTACTTCAAGCTTATGTCTAGGAGTATCAATAAAATCATATGGCATATTGTTTTGTTGTTCAATAACAGCTCGTTCAAAATCTTTAGGATAATTCCATTCATTTTTTAAATATTTAACAATTTGTTGTGACTGTAAATCAGACAAAGGCCAAATACATCCTAAAGGTTGCAGTAGTCCAACAAACATCAAATTGGTATACTTTGGATGAAAACAAAAATTATATAAATCAATATCATTATTTTCATAATCAATATTAGAAGTGCTAAAAAATGGAAAGCTTATTTCATAGCCAGTAGCAAAAAGTATTACATCAAAATCTTCTTTTTTTCCGTCAACAAACTCTACATTTTTTTCTGAAAAACATCTTATATTTTTTTTAGGGCTAATTTTGCCATGCTTAATAAAATAAAGTAGCTCTGAATTTACTGTTGCATGGGATTGCAATATATCATGATCTGGTTTTTGCAATCCATAGTTTTCATATTTACCCTGTACTATTCTAAGTGCCAATTTTTGTAATAATAATCTAATTCGCTGCGGTATCCATAATGTCTTAGCGTAATACTCATCTGAAGGCATACCCATCATAAACTTTGGAATAAAGTGATATCCTCTTCTCATACTAATTGATGTTTTCTTAGCTACCCTGCTTATCTCAACAGCAATATCACATGCTGAATTACCTCCACCAACGACTAAGACAGATTTATTTTTAAAATATTCGTTATTCTTAAATTGATGAGAATGCATTAGCTCTCCAGAAAAATTACCTTCAAACTTAGGTATTCTTGGACTCCAATGATGACCATTTGCAATTATCAAATAATCAAAATCCTTGCTTGAATCTTCATAAAATAACTTCCATTTATTATCCAAAGGAATAGCTTTTTTGACTTTAGTATTAAATCTTATGTACTGCTTCAAATTGAAAGTGTCAACATAACTATTAAAATAGGCTAAGAGTTCAGCTCCAGATGGATAGTCTGGATAATCATCAGGCATTGGAAAATCAGTATATTCTGAAAATTTTTTTGAACTAATTATATGAGTTGTTTTAAATACACTTGAATGACCTGTTTTGTCTTTATATACCCAATTACCCCCTATTTGATCATTCATTTCAAAACAAGTAACATCAAAACCATTGGTAATTAAGTTTTTTAATGCTGTAAGTCCAGATGGACCAGCACCTATAATAGCAATCTTTGGGTTCTCAGACATATTAAGCTGGAGAAATAATATTTTTATCTTTTGATAGAAGAATGAAAGTTGAAGCTAATAAAGTAAATATTGCATAACACATAACAAAAAAGCTCATTGATGAAGAAAAATATCCAAGCTGCAAGCAAGCTAAAACTGCAATTGATTTTAATAATTCAGCTTTAAAACCAATACGATTACCATCAAGAATAAATGAGTTTGTTATCGCAGCAAATATGACTAAAAGAATAACTGCCAGAATTTCATTATAAATATAATTCTGGACGTTAAAAAGCATGATAATAGTCATTATATTTATTACAGCAAATTGTGTGCCTGCAAATATTTTTTCTCTCAAACCAATTTGCGGGTCATACTTTTCAAAACTTGATAAATCATTTTTTTTGATTGGATATTTGATAGAAACATCCTCCGGTCTCCAGTTAGGTGGTGAAAACCATACTCTAATTTTATCAGACCACTTTACTGTGTGGTAAGAATCAAAAATCATTTGATAAAATACTTCAATATTGGCCCAGAAAGGATTGAATGATTTTAAAGGCTTTACAGTACCATACACAGGTTTTAGATCAGATCTTTCATCGATAAAGGTACCAAAAATTCTATCCCAAAGAATGAAAACGCCTCCATAATTTGCATCTAGATAATCTTCATTTTGAGCATGATGAACACGATGATTTGATGGAGTAACAAATATATACTCTAAAAACCCTAATCTACCAATGTGCTCAGTATGAACCCAAAACTGATAAACTAGATTTATACCAGCAACAGTTACATACATATGAGGAGGAATACCAATTATAAACAACGGAAGAAAAAATACCCATTTCCATAAGAAACCTGTGCTTGTTTGTCTTAAAGCTGTTGATAGATTAAACTCCTCACCATGATGATGAACTACGTGAGTTGCCCAAAAAACTTTAATTTCATGGTGAATTCGATGCATCCAATAATAACATACATCATATAAAACAAATGCAGTAACCCAAACCCATATTTCTTCACCATTTAATAGCTTTAAATTATATTGCTCTGCAACAGCTTTATAAACTACATACTGGAATCCTAGACCCAATATAGGTACAAAACGACTTATTAGACCAAGCGACATGCTTGTAATAGCATCATTGATTCGATAGTTGTTTTGCTTTGTCAATATACCATAAAAAAATTCAATGAGAATTAGTCCAAAAAATAATGGAATAGCAAATGTTATGATTATTGATGAATCCATATTATAATTTATAAAACTTTAAGAGCTTTATGCCATTTTTTTGCATACCAAAAAGTTCTTCCTTGAGAATCAGTCATTTTTTGAGTTTTACCATAAAATTGCATCCAATTGTGAAA
>CBFHKL010000003.1:37398-46089 GCA_965656415.1 uncultured bacterium | reverse complement strand
CTCCAAGTGTTCCTTTTCCAATAGCCAATTTTAATTTAGCTTTAGATTTAAGATATTTTTCAGAATTAATTACATTTTTTAAATAAATAGTTTGAGGATTTAAATTTGGAATTTCAACTCCAACATGGTTTGAACCAGGTATTGGAGCTAAGACTCTTACACTCTGTGCTTCCATAACTCTAGCAATATCGTCCGAAAGCTGAACAAATTTATTAACCCTTACACCTTCAGCTGGTAAAATCTCAAATAGAGTAATTATTGGACCAGTCTTGATTGCCCCTGATGAACCCTCTACGCCAAAATTTGAAAGAGAATTTTTAAGAAGCTCAGACCTGTCCCTAATGTCATCTTCATTTATTTCACTCGATTCATCTGATGACTCTAAAATATCCGTTGAAGGAAACTTCCACTCAACTTTTAAAATTGATTTATTTCTTTGATCATCAATTTCTGCTTCTTTTTCGATAATTGCTTTTTCAATTGAGATAGCATCTAATTCTTCATTTTGATCTACTTCTTGATCTACTTCAACTTTGGTTTTATCAGCATTGGTATCAATTTCAGTTTCTTGAAGAGGTTCTATTAAAGATTCTTTTTCAAAAACCTTATCTACAGATTCTATATTTTCTTCAGCATTAATATTCTCAAGAAATGAGTCATCTTCAATGATTTTGACCTTTTCTTTTTTAACTTCCTCCTTTTTAAAATCAGGAATAATTTTTTTGAAATCAAATTCTATCTTAGAAAATTTATCAATCAAAATGCTTGGTAAATCTTTTATAGATTTATATAAATCAATTTTAAAAAATGATACTAAAAATAAAGCGATAGAAGAAAAAAGGATTAAAACTGAACCGTAAAATCCAGTCCAATCATAAATGAAACCTAATATTAATCCTCCTAAAAGACCTGAGTTTTCATAATTTTGAACCTCTTTAAATTCAGATAAATAGATCAGGTTACTGATGAAACCTAATGTCACAGAAAGAAGAATCAGTAATAAAACCTCAAATCTCAATAATCTAGAAAGATTAAATGAAAAATTAGAAATCAAATAAAATGATATCGTTGCTAATATCATTGGAATCAGTAAGGCTGCATAACCAAACCCTAATTTCATTAGATAAAATCCAATATATACTCCCAGTATATTGAATGGGTTATTAATTTTTTGTGCTACAAGTGTTGGCTCTTCAGTCAAATCGTAACCAATCATTGAACCAAAAGTCAACAATGAAATGATCAATAATAACCAACCAATAGTTTGAATCTTTAACTTGTCTTTCATCTTAAATAAGTCCCATTTTTATAGAATGGTAGTTTAGTTTTTTCAAAAATAAAAAAATTATCTCTTATTCCAATCAAAAATTCTTGCTCCAGCCTCATTTCATAATCAACATAAGCCAGTGCTATTCCTTTTTTAAGACATGGAGACATACCTCCGCTTGTAACTACGCCTACTTCTTTTTTATCTTTACAGAATAATCTATAACCAGATCTAGGTATCGCTCTTTCTTCAGAAATAAGTGCAATTAATTTCTTTGATGGTAAATTATTTTGCATAGCATTTGAGCCGATAAAGCTTGTTTCATGTTTTGTTATCCATGATAATCCTGCTTCAATTGTAGTTGTTTGCTCATTAAGCTCATTTCCGTATAAACAATATCCCATTTCAAGCCTTAATGAATCTCTACATCCTAATCCAACTGGCAACACATCATCTGAAAGAGATAAAATTTCATTCCAAAGTTTTAATATAATTGAATTTGGTGCATAGATTTCAAAACCTAATTCACCTGAATATCCAGTTCTTGCAACTACAACCTTGTCATTATCTGGAAGTAATGTTTCATAATATTTTAATTTTTCAATTTTTGGATAAAGTTTTTTTAGATAAACTCTTGATAAAGGGCCTTGTAAAGCTAGCAAGGATATAGTGTCAGATTGGTCTTCTAATGATACATCATCAATTAATTTTGAAGAAAGCCATTCAAAGTTCTTTTCAATATTTGAAGCATTTACTACTAACATGTAGTAATCACCAAGATGATATACTAGTAAATCATCAATAACACCTCCAGAATCATTACAAAAAGCAGAATATTGAACTTTTCCAGCTTCTAAATTGTTTATGTCGTTTGTGGTAACGTTTTGTAAAAAAGTTTTAGCATTATTACCAGAAACTATAAACTCCCCCATATGGCTAACATCAAAAACTCCACAATTTGAACGAACATGATGATGCTCTTTTATAATACTTGAATATTGGAGAGGCATCCAAAATCCGGAAAATGGGACTAATTTTGCTTTTAAATTTTGATGAGAATCATAAAGTTCGGTTTTTCTATAATCGCTCATCGAATGATAGCCAAAATTCTTTTAATTACATTTTCAATATCACCTTCGTATGAACCTTCATCATTTAATTTTTTTACCGCCTTGTCAATTTGTGATTTTTTGTAACCCAACGAAGAGAGTGCAGTAAATATATCATCGTAAGAAAAACCTAAATTATTACTATCAAGATTTTGTGTAGAAATTGGTGTCGATGTTATTTTTTCTTTAATATCTAAAATAATTCTTTTGGCTGTTTTTGGACCTATTCCAGGAATTAGACTAAGTGATTTAACGTCTTCTGAAACAATATTATCCTTGAAACTTGAAACAGATGCATTCGAAAGAAGATTGATAGCAGTTCTTGGTCCAATTCCTGATACATCAATTAAATTTAAAAAAAGAGATCTTCGCTCTAAATCCATAAACCCATAGAGCTCCATTAAATTTTCTTTTACATTGAGATAAGTATATATAAAAACATTCTCATTTTCTGAGGGCAATTTTTCATAATCCCTTAAACAAATTGAAATACTAAAAACTATACCATTATTTTCAACATATAAAACGGTTGGTTCTTTTTTGAAAATTTTTCCTGAAATTGAATTAATCATTTATGTCCTATTTATTCCACACCAAGCAACTGCAATTGCATCAGATATATCATTTTTCTTCAAAACTTTATCATCTAATTTAAATATTTTTTTAACCATAAATGCAACCTGTTCTTTTGATGCTGAACCATTGCCAACAATTGATTGCTTTATTTCTCTTGGACTAAATTCTTTTGATGATATGTTATTATGTTCAGCTGCAAGCATAACGGATGACTTTGCCTGACCAAGTTTAATAGCTGATTGAACATTCTTTCCGTAAAAAACATTTTCAACAAATACCAATTTAGGTTCAAACTTTTTAATCAAATTATTTGTTTCAGAAAAAATGGTGTAGAGCCTCTCTGTCACTTCTTTTCCCTTTTTTGGACTAATTAATCCACATTCAATCATTGAGATTTCATTACTTTTTTTTCTTAATACAGCATAGCCTGTATTAGTTAGACCTGGATCAAATCCAATAATTAGCATTAGTTTAGTCCTAAAGTTTGATTTGAAAATACATTTTGAATATCTTCTAGCTCTTCTAGAAAATCTAATAACTTTTCAACTTTATCATGCTCATCTTTTGATAATTTAATTTCGTCTTTTGGAACATGAGCTAAAAACGATGAATCTACAGGAATATTCAAAGCTTCTAGAATATCAAGCTTACTATAAAGATCATTTGAATTAAAATGTAGCCTAAAACAATCTTCATCTTCAAAAAATTCAATACAATCATTTTCAACTGAAAATTCAAAAATATCATTTTCAGTAATTTTATTTTTATCAATCAGAATTATACCTGTTCTTTCAAAATTCCAAGATACGCTCCCAGCTTGTCCAAGAGAACCTCCAAACTTTGATAATGCGTGCCTTACATCAGCAACTGTCCTATTTTTATTATCCGTTATGGCCTCAATTAAAATGGCAATTCCAAATGGTCCATATCCTTCATAAGATACTTCTTCTATAATTATGTTATCAAGCTCTCCTACGCCCTTTTTAATAGCTTTTTCAATATTAGAATTTGGCATATTTAATGTCTTTGCTTTTTTAACAGCCTGTCTGAGCCTCGGATTAGAATCAATATCTTTACCTCCTAATCTTGAGGATACTGTTATTTCTTTACTGATTGATGAAAAAAGCTTTCCTCTTTTTTGATCAAGAGCACCTTTTTTTCTTTTTATTGTTGACCACTTACTATGACCAGCCATCAATTTTCCAATTCAATCATAGTAGGAACAACCCAAGCTGTTCTATAGCCTAAGCGTACAATTGTTTTTTGAAAATTTTCAGCTTCTTTTCTATTTAAAAAATTTCCAACTCTTAACTTATAGTTAGGTAATTCAAAAATAATATAGATTTTCTCATTTATTGATTTTTGGATTTCATTTTCAAGATTTTGAAGCTCTTCTTCATTCTTTGAAATAACAATTTGGACTCTATAACCTTTAACTAAGTTTATTTCCAAATCTGATGGGTTAGTTTCTGAAATTTCTTGATTTGAAAAAGATGGTAAGTTTATAGTAGGAAATTTGGGTGGATTGTCATCAAAATCACTTGGTTTTAAGAAGTCAGATTGACACATTGCATTACTCATTAAAAAAAAGATTAAAAAATATCTCATATTAATTCAAATTTCTAACATCTAAAGCTCGAATCCAACCTTTTCTTCCATCATATGCAGAAACTTCTATCCATGAATCAGTTTTTTGATGAATTTTGACTTTATTACCATTATAAAATATAGATTGTTGAATACCTTTATTTAGAAAAGGAGCAGAATACATTATAGTATCTTCACTTGTAATAATTGCAAAATTATTATTTTGATCCCATATATTTTTAGTAAAAGTAATTAGCATTGATACAAATAAAATTGTTATCATGGAGAAAAAGAGCCTGATAAAAAAATTTGTTTGAAAAACTTTCATTAAAAAAAATGATAATGCTGTTATCAAAATAATTATCGAATTAATTAGAATAAATTGATTTAATGAAAAAGATTGAAAAAAAATATTTATCAAATCAAGTATATTATTATTAGGCAATTCTATATAACCCTCAATATATGCCTTATTAATATTATTGTTATTTTTTAAATCTGAGCTCACAGGATTTAATATTAATCCCATTTCATATGACCACCTTGCTAATCCAAAGTTTGATTCTTTAAAATATGCATTACCTAAGTTTAAATATAGGTCTTCTGAAAAGTAATTTTTGTCTAAAATTTTCTCATAATTTTCAATAGCTTTTTTGAATTGATTTTGACTATAAAATTTATTTCCTTCATAAAATAGTTCGTCAATATTTTGTGACAAAATAATAGTTGAATTAAAAAATATCAGAATTAAAATCTTAAACATAAATATCAACCTTATTTAAAACAATTTTCAATGAAGATACAATAGTCTTAAAATCTTTATCTCCTTTTAACTGTGAATATGATTTTGCTTGAAAATCATCAAGATGTCCTGAAATAATATCAAAATCATTTTTATTAATTTTTTGTCTTAAAATATTTTTTAGAGATGAAATATCAATATTTTTTGTACTTAAAATATTTTTTTGATAGAAATACATAATAATAATCTTAGTACCGTCAATATATATAGAATTTGTTGATTCAAGACTTTTTATAGCATTATTTAGTGCTGAATTAACTTTAATAAAATCATTTATGAATCTTCTAAGCCTTTTAAATGAAGAGTCAAAAAATGGCGTTATAAAAAGCAATAGCGAAATAATTAATATATAAAAAATTGTATTTTGAATGTTCATTTTCGATGATGAAATCCAATCCTGATCTTCAACTCTTATATATCTGATTAAATTTGAATTTGAACTTAAAATATTTTTATCAGAACTATCAAAAATTGTACTTTTATTAACATTTAATTTTATATCTTTTGATGAAGCAATAGACCATGATTTTGTTACCGAATTAAAATAAGGTATTTCAATTGCATCAATAATAAATATTCCATTCTTTCGCGGAATTAAATTATACTCCCAAATTATTGAGCCAGAAAAATCATCTGAAATATTTTTCTCAGCTTTGGTTTCTCCTTCAAATACATCGATATCATCAGGAAATATAATTTTTGGCCTTCCTATATTTGAAAGATTACCTTCTCCATTTAATACAACTTTAAATACTGTAGGGGAGCCTTCATCTATATTCGAGTTTGAAAGAGATGAATTGAGTGTAAATTTACCAACGGCACCAGTAAAATTTTGCGGAATATTACTTAAAGGTGATACTTCTATAATAACAGGATCTGACACAAGTAGTTTAGCACGCGTTCTTTGGGAAAAAGTATCAAAAAATGGATCATCCCAAAAAAGTCTATTAAATGAAGAGTCTTTATTTTTGGTTTCAATCTTCATAATCATTGACTCTAAAGTATAGACTCCCTCTTGTAAAGGGAATAAAGCAACTTCATATATTTTTAATGACTTATAACTATAACCATCTATTTCAATATCATCCCAACTTTCTGGTGTAAACTTAATTCCTACAGGGTCAAATAATTTTTCAACCCAAAAGTCATTATATTCTGGAAATTCTGTAGATAATACCTTTGAGGCTATTCTTGTATAAAAAGTATATGTTAATTTGACCTGCTCTCCAACATACGCTTTATCTTTACTAACTTTAACTTCTAAAAAAAGATCTTTTATGGACTGTTCTGTATTTTGCTTTGAAACTAGTATTTCGTGAGAGTTAGTTACTAGCGTTTTCTTACCAATAATAACGTTTAAAGATGGTATTACAAGTGTTCCATGATTTTTTGCAATTAAAGTCCAGGAAATTGATCTAGAAGAAGTCCTATTACCATTTACGAATCTATATTCACTACCAATGTTAGGGCCAGAAATAATCGAAAAAAAATCTTCGATTTCTGAAATATCAACTGAAGGATTTTCGTCAATATCAGAAATCTTTATAGTAAATATTACAGATTCAGTAATACTTATATTCTTTGTTGAAATCGAAGACGATATTTCTTGTGGAAAGGTAAAGTTTAAAAGTAATAAGGTAATTAAAAAAATTCTTACCATTCTTTACCGCTTTCATTAGAGAAATTATTCTGTTTTCGCTTTTTATTAACTTTTTCGTTTTCCTTCATAGCATTTAAGATATTTTCAACATTTTGATCAATTTGGATCTGTCTTTCTTCATTATTTTCTTGCTGGTTGGACTGGGATGAATCCTGATTTTTAGGACCATCATCATTATTGTTCTTTTCAGGTTTTTTATCTGAATCGTTAGGTTTATCATCCTTATTTTCATTTTTTTGATTTTTATCTTCACTATCATTATTCTCATTATTTTCAGAATCTTCACTATTATCATTTTTTTGTTGACTATCCTGTTGAGCTTCTTGATTTTTTTCAATTTGATTCTTTACAAATTCATAATTTTTCCTTGCCTCGCTATCTTCTGGATTTTTTAACAAAGCTTCTCTGAAAGATTTTAAGCTTTCTTGAAGATTTTGTGACCTAAAAAACATATTTCCTCGATTATAGCTTAAATCTGATGATGGATTCAAACTATCTTGAATTGCTAGATTAAAATACTCCTCTGCTTGTTTCAAACTATCAATTGATGAATATATTGAAGCTAAATTGTATAGGATATCATCTTTCGATAAATTTTCATCGTTTAATAAAAATTGATAATATTTTATAGCTGAATCATAATCACCATTCTCGATCATTTTTTGTCCAATATCCTGTGAAAACAGGTGTGATAAAAACATAATTGTAATCAAATATTTCATTTTTTTCTTTTTCCAGACGAAATTAATTGTGAAAACATTAAGAAAACTATTGCTACGGCTAACGGATACTGAAATTTATGTTCATAGTCCGAAAATTCAAAAGAACTGATTAAAGAATCCTCTCCTTTATTTATAATATCTATAATATTATCACTTATTGGTTCACTTTTAGAAATACGTAATAATTTTCCATTACTTAGTGAAGATATTTCTCTTAAAAAATCTAAATTCAACTTTGATACAACCAGTTCTCCTTTGTCATTTTTAACAAAAGAATTATCTTTGCCAATAATTGGTATTAGGGAACCTTTTGAACTTCCTACACCAACAACATGTAGATCAATTTTTTCATTTATAAGATATGATATATTATCTAAAGACATATTGCTATGATCTTCGCCATCGGTAAAAAGAAAAATCATCTTTTGCTGATTGTCTTCACCTCCAAATGCTTCAGCTGAAGTTCTTATAGCATTAGGGATGTCAGTACCTCTTGACGATATCATTGACGTATCTAAACTTTTAATAAAAAGTTTTGAGGCGTCATAATCCATAGTTAAAGGTAAATACAAAAAATTTGAACCTGAAAAAACTACAACTCCAATTCTATCCCCTTCAAGACTATCTACAATCTTTGATAATTCAAATTTTACCTTATCAATTCTTGAAGGTTTAATATCTTTAGAATCCATACTTAATGAAACATCAATACAAAATATAATGTCGACTCCCTTTCTTTCAACAGGCTTTACAGTTACTCCAGTTTTTATACCGGAGATTGCAATTATCAAACTAAAAATTCCAATATATCTTAGAAGTTTTTTTATTTTTATGCTGTTTGTATTTCCAATAAATAAATTTTGAAAAAAGTTTTTTGAAAAATTTTTATTATCAAAAATTATATTTTTACTTGACCTGTATATTGAAAAAACAACAGTTAAAATGAAAATTCCCAAACAAAATAGAGC
>CBFHKL010000003.1:35015-37299 GCA_965656415.1 uncultured bacterium | reverse complement strand
CATATTTAAATATTCTAAAATCATAAAATTCTCCTAAAAAAATATGCTCTTAAAATTTCAGAAAGCGTAATTAAAACAAATCCAATCACTAAAAACCAAATATATATTTCTTGATAACTTGAAAAATAACTTACATTAATTTCAGATTTTTCGAGCTTGTCAATTTCAGAATATATTCCAGATAAACTTTGCTTATTTGTTGCTCTAAAATATTTTGCATTAGTTTCTTCAGCAATTCCTTTTAAAGTTTTTTCGTCAATTTCATTTCTTACAAATCCTCTTCCAGGTATCTGAGTAATTGATTGATTTGTACCAGCTCCAATGGTGTATACTTTGATACCATATTCTTTTGCAATTTTTGCAGCGGATATTGGATCAATCGAACCTACGTTATTGCTACCATCTGAAAGCAATATAATTACTTTGCTTTTTGAATCACTATTTCTGAGCCTATTAACACCATTCGCAATTGCAACTCCAATTGCTGTTCCATCATATTTTGGCTCCATAACAGTCACTTCTGATAGAAGATTATTTAAGACACTATAGTCAATCGTTAATGGACATTGAATAAACGTATCTTTACCAAAAACTAACAAACCAATTCTATCTCCATTTCTATTTTGAATGAATTCCTTAGCAGCTTCTTTTACTGCCTCAAGCCTATTAGGCTTGAAGTCTTCAGCTAGCATACTACTGCTTGTATCCAATACGAGAACTATATCAATAACTTCAACAGTTATATTTTTGTCCACAGAAGGTACTCTAGGTCTGGCAAAACCTATAATTAGTGAAATAATAGCAGAAATAAATAGAAATTGAATAAACAAAACTTTAATCCTTCCTTGGTAGCCGAAAGATTTTTTTAAGCTATTAAAGTTTGATACTTGAATTGATAAATTTTTTTGGAAAAAGAATTTTTTAAAAAATATTAATACCAAAAAAAATGGTATTATAAATAAAAAATTTGGGTATAAAAATTCCATTAATTTGATTCAAAAATTTCCTCTTCACTTAGTATATGAGCGAAACTAAATAAAGTTTCCTCTTTAAAGGAATTAGAAACTAACTGAAGGCCAATTGGAAGCTTATTTGAAGAAAAGCCAGCTGGAATATTTATAGAAGGAATTCCAGCTAAATTTATTGGAACAGTAAACAAATCTGATAAATACATCTTTAATGGTTCTTCAAGATTATTTTTAAGCTTAAATGGTAATTCTGGAGTTGTTGGAATAAGCAAACTCTCGCACTTATTAAAAATTTCCGAATAGCCATTTTTAATTAATCTTCTAACTTTTAAAGCCTTTGAAAAGTATGCATCGTAATAACCAGAAGAAAGAACATATGTACCTGTCATAATTCTTCTTTTTACCTCGTCAGAAAAACCATTAGTTCTTGATTCAATATACAACTGACTTAGGTCCTTATTATCAGCTCTATTTCCATACCTAATTCCATCAAATCGTGATAGATTGGATGAAGCTTCAGCCATTGTTAATACATAATAAGTAGGTATACAATACTTAAAATATGGTAGATCAATTTCAACAATATTTACTTTTTTTAACTTTAAAAAATCAACCAATAAACGATATTTGTCAGCTATTTCAGGATTTACTTTATCCAAAATTTCATTTTTAATTATTCCAACTGATTTTGGTAATTTTTTTTCATTAAAAGATTCAGTTTTAGAAACTTCAACGTCACAACTTGTTGCATCTTTTGTATCCACTCCTGAAATAGTAAAAAATGTATTATAAACATCTTGTAGAGTTTTAGACATAATACCAATTGTATCAAAAGATGAAGCATGAGCAACTAAGCCATATCTAGATATTCTTCCATATGATGGCTTTAAACCGTATATACCGCAAAATGCTGCAGGCTGTCTAACTGAACCACCAGTATCAGAACCTAAAGCTATATCTGACAATCCTTCTGCTATTGCTGCAGCAGAGCCTCCACTAGAACCCCCTGCTACTAGATCAAGATTAAATGGATTTTTAACGGATCCATATATTGAAAATTCGGAAGAAGATCCCATTGCAAATTCATCACAATTAGTTTGACCTACAATAACTCCACCTTCATTGACAATACTATCAATAACAGTTGCATTGTAAGGAGAATTATAAGATTCTAATATATTTGATGCACAGGTTAAAAGCTCATCCTTAATTGCAATATTGTCTTTAACTAAGAATGTTTTATCTTTAAGAAGACCTTTTCTTGACTTGTTTAAATCAATTTTATCAATACGATTTCTAATGACAGAATTGGTCTT
>CBFHKL010000003.1:32710-34917 GCA_965656415.1 uncultured bacterium | reverse complement strand
TACTGTCAGAAATTTTTTCTTTAATAGAAAGTAATTTCTGCTTTAAAGAATTAGATGGACTCATCTAATTTAATTGTCAGAATTTTCAGATTTTTTAATTTCTTCTTTGGTATCATCTAAAGCGCCACGAAACTCTCTCAAAGAATTTGCAAAACCTCTAGCAATTCCTGGAAGTCTTTTGCCACCAAAAAGAAGTAAAAGAATTAAAAAAATTAAAACTAATTCACCAGTACCTAAATTAAACATATATGCCTCATATTTTATCTAAAGTATTTTAACAAATAATATGCAATGCCGAAACCAATAATACTACAAACATTAAATTTTAAAATAAAACCAAAATCTATAACAATTATTCCTAAATCAATTAAATATTCACTATTCATTGATCCAAACGTGAAATCATAAGAAATTAAGAAAAATTGTTTTACCGCACTTCCATCAGGTAGCAAGAAAGCAATCGAATTGCCAACAAATGTACCTATTAAAGCTCCAGCACAAAGACCAAAAATAATAAGCTTTATACTTCTTCTAGTCATATTTCCCCTAAAGTCATTTTTACATTTTTGAAACTATCTTCTCTGAGGACAGTTAACTCAATTTCATCTCCTGACCTCACATCTAATTTAATTAAAACTATTTTAATTTCCTCTAAAGATTCTATTTTATATCCCTCTACCGCAACAATGATATCTCCCCTGAATAACTCTTCGTTAATAGCAGTATCGTTATAATCAACCTTATCAATAAATAAACCTATCTGATCTTTTTCATTGCCATACAAGTATTGTCTAGCATTTAATCCGAATGAAACTCTTCTATCTATAGCACCTTTTAATTTTAATTCATTTGCAATTTTTTTTGCAAAATTTATTGGAATTGCAAAACCTAAGTTTTCTGAATCTGCTTTGATAAAAGTATTTATGCCAATTACATTTCCGTTAGAATCAATTAATGGACCACCGCTATTACCTGGATTTAGTGACGCATCAGTTTGAATCATATTATCTAAAAGCTTTCCAGATTGAGTATCAAGATTAAAATCTGCATTTACTGCGCTTACTATGCCAGCGGATGCGATAGGCTGATATTGAACGTTTGAAATTAGATTTCTAGGATTTCCTAAAGCAATAGCCCATTCGCCAACTTTAACATTATCCGAATCGCCTAGATTACAATATTTAAATTTTTTCCCGTTAATTTTTAGAAGTGCAATATCTGATATCATATCTATTCCAACAATTGAAGCATCATATGTTTTTCCACCTGGTATTACGACTGAAACATTAATTTCTGTTGTTATAACTGAAGATCTAAAGCTATCTCTAATATTGTGAGCATTTGTGAGAATATAACCATCTTCACTAATAATAAACCCTGATCCATTAGACGAAACAGGTTTCATATTTCTATAACCTCTCCAAGTTCTTAAAACAATTTCCTGGCTTCTATAAATTCCGACAACACCAGGGCTTGCTAATTCAACTGCATTTGAAATTGCTGTTGATTTAGATAAAGAAATTTGAATATCCCCTCTTTCTTCATTCATACAACTCAAAAAAAGAAAAATAGATATAGCTATAAATTTAATTCTCATAAAAAATTTCCTTTAAAATCAATCCATTGCTTGGCGCTTTGAATATTTTTGCATCTTTTCTAGGTTTTTTTAGCAAATTTTTAAAATCATTAATTGAAATCTTATGCTGACTAACAGCTATCATAGTTCCAACTATATATCTTACCATATGATGTAAAAATCTATTTCCATGAATAATATATGATAGTTTTTCCTCTTTTTTATCATCAAAAACCCATTTTGAAGTAAATATTTTGCAATTATTATTTTTTTTATTTGAAAATTTTGAAAATGATAAAAAATTATGCTCTCCTTCAATCAATTTTGAAACATCAGAAAGTAAATTAAAATCTACTTTCTTAACATAGTGATGATCTATAAGGAAAAGTGGGTTATCGCTTAAACAGCATAAATAGTGATACTCTTTGCTTGTTGCATCAAACCTGCTATGAAAATTCTCATCAATTTTTTTCAAATGTGATATCCTAATTTTCCTATCAAGACGTGCATTGATGGCTCTTAACAGCTCTTCATCATTTAACTTTGAATCTAAATCAAAGTGTGCAACCTGTCCTAAAGCATGTACACCTGCATCAGTTCTGCTTGCACCATAGATTCTAACTTTTTTTCC
>CBFHKL010000003.1:27291-32613 GCA_965656415.1 uncultured bacterium | reverse complement strand
CCCTGATTTAATGTTAAAATTGAAGATTCAATTTTGTCCTGAATACCACTTTTATTTTTTTGTGATTGAAAGCCAGAAAAATTTGTTCCATCATATTGAATGATTATTTTATATCTTGTCATTTAAGCTTTATTGATTGATTGTAGATATTTCTTTCATCGATATCAGATTTAATTAAAACTTCTCCAGAAGGAAGAATTACCCCTGATATTCCATTATTTGCACTTTGAACGAAAGGAATGCCTAATTCAATTGATCTCAACTTTGCATGCTCGAAATGTTGGTAAGGCATAGATTGTCCTACATATGAATCATTTGTAATAACAAAAATTATCTCAGCTCCATTGTCAACCATTCTTTTAGCAATTTTATAACTACTTGAATCATAGCAAATAAGAATCGATGATCTTATATCTCCTATATCAAAAGTGTTATAACTTTTTCCGGGTGTAAAACTTCCCATATCGTCAAACTGGTTCATTTTTGATAACCAATTTTTAAAAAAAGGAACATATTCAGCAAAGGGTACTAAAAAAATCTTCTGGTAAGTATCATAAAATCCATCTGGCCTTAAAAAAATAGCACTGTTATAAACCTTTAAATTATTATTTAAAAAAACTCTTTGAGGAATACCAGTTATTAAAGTGGATGCTTCAATTTTTTCCTGATATTCTATTCTTTTTCTTGATTCTGAAATAGCTAAAAAAGATGTTAAAGCAGCTTCTGGCCAAACAATTACATCTGGATTTGACTTTAGAGATTTTTGAAGAAGTTCATTCATAATTCTTTCATTTCTCTCTCTAAGATTTGGATTCCACTTTTCATCGGGATAAATCACTGGCTGTCCAATTGAAACATTAATCGTCTTTTGAAATTCTGATGAGTTATAGTTCGAAATTAAAACTTGCCCTAATATTGCATTTAAAATCAAGATTGATATAAAACTGTAAAAATACTTTTTCTCATTTAAAACTATCAATTTATAAATGAATACATTGAGTATAATAATTACAAATGTAGATAAATCAACATGCAAGCTAACAATTTGTATTAATCTGTCATAACCTGTTTGACTTAAAGGTAAATTTAACCAGGGTGCAGCAAGCGGACCAATATCTCTAATATTCTCAATTAAAACCCAAAATAAAGGTATAAGAAACAAATGAATCTTTTGAGATATATTTCTTTCTTTTAAAAACTGTAGAAAGAAACAAAATAAAACCCAATAAATAGAGTAAAAAATACAAATTGCCAAAAAAGAAATAATTGCTACTTGAACAGAAGTACCAGAATTTAATGCAACCCAATGCGTAATAATTGCATGACCAACAAACCCTGCCAAATAAAATAATAAAATCTTTTCAGAAAATTTAATTTTCTCATTAAAAATAAGTAAAAGTGGAACTAAAAATATCCATGCTAAAAATCCAAGATGAAATGGCGGAAAAGATAATCCTAACATTAATCCGCTTGAAAGAGATAGAAACAAGTTTTTTTTAGTCATTTAAACAACGCCTTTATCTAGAAATGATTGTAGTATTATGGTTGAAGCAATCAAATCAATCTGTTCTTTATTTTCTCCTGTCTTGATATTTTGTTCATGCATAATCTTTTTAGCTGATTCACTTGAAAGTCTTTCATCTTGAAGAAAAACATTGAAATTCAAATTCTTAAGTTCTTTAAAAAAATCATCAACTAATTCAGTCATTTTATTCTTTTTATTGTTCATATTAAGTGGATATCCTACTACAAATGAATCAACATCATTTTCAATTGCAATTTCTTGAAGTTTTTTTAAAAGCTCATTTCTATTTTTATATCTTATAACTTTTAATGGAATAGAAATAATTTTTAAAGGATCAGATATTGATAATCCAACTTTTGAAAGGCCATAATCTATTCCAATAAATTTTTTACTCATGTACACGCTCAACAGAGTCAACATTTTTAAGTTTTTTAATATCCTTAATTACAGAATCTAGCTTTTTTCTACTTTGCACTTTACAAATTATCCAGATATTAGCAATACCACCTTCAGTTACATCTGTTGATACGTCAATCATGTTAACATTGTTTTTAGAAATAATATTAGCAATTTCATTAAGCATTCCAGCTGTATCAATGCATGTAATATGAATTTTTGATCGAAAAGCTAACTCTTCTTTAGCATTCCAGTTAACTGAAACTAACCTATCTTTTTTCGATGACAATGATGATAGATTTGAGCAAGACAATTCATGAACGATTAACCCTCTTCCCCTTGAAATATAACCAATTACATCATCTCCAGGAATTGGGTTACAACATTTACCATAGTTAACAACTAAATTTTTTACTCCATCCAAGTTTATTCCATCCACATCCGATCTTGCTGAATCCACAAATTCAGTAGAATCAATTTCTTTATTAAGTTTAGTTTGCAAGTCAGGAAAAATCTTTGGAATGATATCTTTAATAATTACTCCTCCTCTACCAATATCAGATAGCATATTGTTTAAAGAGTTATAACCTGCTAATGTGTAATTTTTTTTGAATTCATTTATCCTGTCAAAGATTTTCAATTTTCTTAACGATTTTTCTAAAATCTCATTTCCAATCTTGATACTTTCTTCAAGTTCAATTTTTCTTAAATATTTTGATATTTCATGTTTTGCTCTAGAAGTTTTTACAAATTTTAGCCATCCACTATTAGGTGTTTGATTTTTGCTTGTTTCAATTTCTATAATATCTCCACTTTTAAGATTATAGCTCAATGGTACTAACTTTTTATTTACTTTTGATCTTACTGTAGTAAAACCTAAATCCCCATGAATAGCAAAGGCAAAGTCTAATGGAGTAGAATTTACTGGAAGTTTAATCAAATCACCTCGAGGGGTAAAAACAAAAATCTCATCCTCAAACATATCAATTTTTAATAAATCCATAAGTTCTTCAGGCTCTGAACTGTTGCTATTAAGTATAGATAGCAAATCTCTAAGCCAAGATACTTGAGAATCAAATTCTCCTATCTCTTCACTTCCTTTATATAGCCAATGCGCTGCAACACCAACTTCAGCAGTATAATCCATATCTTTTGTTCTTATTTGAAACTCAGTAAGTCTATTATCTTTTGTTAATACGGTTGTATGGATTGACTGATATCCATTTGTTTTTGGAGTAGCAATAAAATCTTTAAATCTATCTTGAATAGGAGGATAAATACTATGAATTACACCAAGTGCAAGATAGCATTCTTCAATTTTATCAACTACAATTCTAATAGCATATAAGTCATAGATTTCTTCAAATTTTTTACCACTTTTTTCAATTTTTCTTTGAATTGATGAAATGGATTTATACCTACCAAAAATATTGGATTTTATTTTATAAGTATTAAGTTCTGATTTAATTGGTTTAATTGCATTTGATAAGATATCTTCATTTAGTCTTGATGAAGTTTCAATTTTCTTCTTAATACCATTAAAAGCTCTTAAGTCTAAACACTTTAAAGATAAGTCTTCCAACTTCCATTTTAATTGGGCCATTCCTAGCCTATGAGCAAGAGGAACAAAAATCTCTTTAGTTTCTAATGCAATCTCCTTTTGCTTTTTTGACGAAAGATATTGAATTGTTTCCATGTTATTCAGTCTATCAGCAAACTTAATGATAATTACTCTTAAATCTCTCGCAAGAGAAAGAAATAGCTTGGTAAAATTTTCAGCTTGTTTATGCTTTTTAGAACGAAAAGCAATATTTTCAACCTTTGTAACACCATCGACAAGGAGAGCTACATCAGAACCAAACTCTTCCTCAATATCAGATAATTTTACTTCAGTGTCTTCAACAATATCATGCAGTAAGGCACTCACAACAGTTGTATGATCCATATTCCAGTCAATTAAAATATTGGCAACATCAATACAATGACTTACAAATGGTAGTCCCGACTTTCGCGTCTGACCATGATGCATTTTAGTTGAAAACTCAAGAGCATTTTCAACTTGTTTTCTATTTTTCTTTGTAGGAATTCTTTCTAAAAGATTCTTGCTTTTTTTAGCAATAATCTCATCATTATTTTTAATAACATTATTGCTCATATTTTAGAATTCTTGATGATTATCAAATCTAGCATACGTATCAATAAACGTAGCAGTTACTCGTCCTGTAGGACCATTTCTTTGTTTTGCAACAATCAAATAAGCTAATCCCTTAAGATCTTGGTCCTCTTTATCATAAACTGCTGGCCTATAAAGAAAGACTACTACATCAGCATCTTGTTCAATTGCACCGCTTTCTCTCAAATCTGACAGCATAGGTTCTTTTTTAGTTCTTTGCTCAACTGCTCTGGAGAGCTGAGAAAGAGCAATAACAGGAATATCTAATTCTTTAGCGAGTGCTTTCAAAGATTGGGTAATTTGTGAAATTTCGTTCTGTCTATTTTCAGAATTTTTTGGCCCTTGCATTAATTGTAAATAATCAACAATGATTAATTCTATATTTCTTTCTCTTTTTAGTCTTCTAGCCCTTGATCTTAAATCTAGTATAGATAATGCAGGAGTGTCATCTATATAAAGAGGAGCCTGAGCAAGTTTACCGGAGGCAATATTTATATTTTTCCACTTAATATTTGGACTACCTCTTCTTACAAGTGCATTATCTACTCTCGCTTCAGAAGTTAGTAATCTCTGTCCAAGCTGATCACTTGACATTTCTAAGCTGAAAATTGCTGTTGGAGATTTATTTTCAATTGCAGCATTCCTTGCAATAGTTAATGCTAAAGCAGTTTTTCCCATAGAAGGCCTTCCAGCTAATATAATCAAATCACCATTCTGAAATCCTGCAGTTAACTTATCTAAATCGATGATACCTGAAGGAACTCCGATAATAGAGCCAGGGTTTGCAGCCATATTTTCTATTCTTTTAACAGTGCTTGATAAAATTGGTTCAATATGTTGATATATTTTTGAATCTTTTTGTTCTGTTAAGCTAAAAATTGACTGTTCAGCTTCATCAAGGATTGATCCAACAGAATCTCCAGCATCTAAAGCTTTTTTAGAAATTGCATGTGAGGTAGTAATTAAATCTCTTAGCATACCTTTTTCTTTAACAATTTCTGCGTAGGTTTCTACTCTAGCCGAAGTTGGTACTTTGTCTACTAAACCAGTTAAATAATAAATCCCACCAACAGACTTTAAGTTTTTTCCTTTTTTAAGCTCATCAGATACAGATACTGTATCAATAGGATCACTATTATTCATTAAATGAATCATTGCTTCGAATATTTTTTTATGTGAATCTTTATAAAAATGATGACTTGAACCTAAGATACTTACAGCCTTATTA
>CBFHKL010000003.1:22757-27192 GCA_965656415.1 uncultured bacterium | reverse complement strand
GCAGCATCTTCATCAATCATCATTGATCCCAATACAGCTTCTTCCGCCTCGAGGGCTTGAGGTTGCAAGTTTAAACCTTCAGTTTTTTTAATTTCAGCCATTTTTATTTATCCACACTCTGTCAACAATGAAAATTTTATATTTTAATAGATTAGTAATCTTTTCATAATCTGACAAGATAATCCTTCAATAAAAATATTAATTTATTTTCCAAGCAATAGGTTTAACACCTTTTTGTTTCAAAAAATTATTGGCTTTTGAAAATGGTTTTGATCCAAAAAAACCTCTATGTGCCGAAAGAGGTGATGGATGAACAGAAGATATTATATAATGTTTTGAAACATCTATGATATCTTGAAGTGATTGAGCTTGCTTACCCCATAATATAAAAACTACGTTATTTAACTCAGATGATACAATTTCAATGGCTTTTTTTGTAAAGATTTCCCAGCCCAACCCTTTATGGGAATTAGCATTATCCTTTTCAACAGTTAAAACGGTGTTTAAAAGAAGAACTCCTTGATTTGCCCAAGATTGTAAATTACCTGAATGAGGAATATCAATGTTTAAATCTGAATTTAATTCTTTAAAAATATTTAAAAGTGATGGAGGAATTGAAATTTGATCGTTAACGCTAAATGATAAACCATTTGCTTGACCCTCACCATGATATGGATCTTGACCAATTATAACGACCTTTACCTCATCAAGCTTTGTTGAATTAAATGCATTAAACATTAGATTAGGTTTAGGATAAATAACTTTATTTTTATATAAATTTTTTACTTTTGAAGAAAGATTTTTCCAGTAATTCTTTTCAAATTCATTCTGAAGTTTGTTATACCATGAATCATGAATTTTAACTTTTTTTTGATTATCTGAAAATGAAAGCTGGTCCAGATATATCTCATTTCCGAACAATTGCTTATTTTGTTTAATGAATTTTTGTTTGAGAGAACTAGTGTTCAATAGATTCTTCAGTCTTATCCCAATCGATACCACCATCAAGAAATTCATCTAGAGCAATAGAGGTGACTTTTTCTTCTTTGTCAAAATCAATATTTTCCCTAATAACAGGCTCTGCAAGTATTCCATCTTCTGCAATTTCTTCATTTTCATCTATCATTTGTTTAACAATTCTATCTTGAAGAATTTGCTTTGCTCTCTTAGATGATACTACAACAGCTTCATAAATGTCATCTGTTTTTTTCAACAGTTTTTTAAATGAAATTGGGTTTACAGCCATTTTAATCCTCTTTTTTATGTCTTTTTATTATTTCTTTAATCTTTTCAAACGTGGTTTCGAAGTTATCATTAATAAGATTATAGTCAAATTCTTTTTTTAAATCGTCCTCTTCATTAAACCTACCTAATCTTTTATTAATTTCTTCTTCTGTTTCAGTTGACCTTAATACTAATCTTTTTCTCAATTCTTCCAGGTTTGGAGGTGATAAAAAAATTGATATAGTATTATTCGGATAATAATTCATTAAACTAACTGCACCATTTACATCTAGCTCGAAAAATAAAAGTTTATCATTTTCAATATATTGTGCCAGGCTACTTAGTGCAGTGCCATACAAATCTCCATGAACATTTTCATGTTCAAGAAATAAATTGTCTTCAATCATTTGTTCAAATTGCTCTTTATTAATAAAATTGTAATGAACACCATCAATTTCATACTTTCTTTTGTTTCTTGTTGTATAAGATACCGAAATTTCAATATTTAAATCTCTCGACAATAATTCTAATAAAGTAGTTTTTCCAGAGCCCGAAGAACCTGAGATTATAATAAAATTCTTCATAAAATATTTCCTATCTGCTCTCTCAATTTTTCAGCTTGCATTTTTAAACTAATAGCATGCCTTGATACTCTTTTATCCAAAAATTTTGATAAAATTGTATTAGACTCTCTGTTAATTTCCTGTAAAATAAAGTTAATCTTCTTTCCTGACAACTGTGGAGATTTTATAGATTTTGAAATCTGATCTAAGTGACTATTAATTCTATCCATTTCTTCTGAGATATCAATTTTTTCTATCTCATCTACATTTTCAATATTTTTTTTTGAATTTATATTTTTTAAAAAAACTTTTTCTTGAATTTTTTCAATTTTTACTAAATCTTTCTTTGCAACATCTAAATACTTAAAAAATTCTTTTTCAATCATTGAACCTTCATTTTTACGCATGACTATTAATTCTTTTGTTGCATCTTTTAAACATGAAAAAATCTTATTCTGTATTTTTTCAGAATGTGGTATATAAGTTAAAATATCATTATTTCTAAGCAATTGACTGTAATTCAATTCTATGTCATGTTTTTTCTCAATTTCTTTATATGCTTTTAAAACACTTGAGGTTTTATGACTATTAAATTTGAATGTATCTTTTGAATCAACCTTAATAAATAGAGAAATTGAACCTCTAAATAGTTGTTTTTTTAAGTAGTTTCTTACTTTGTATTCTAAAGAACCAGAAAGATCAAAAGATTTTGTGTTTAATTCAAAATATCTTGAGTTAAAGGATTTTAGTTCAATATTTATTGATAAATTGGAATCCTCATAGCTTGAAGAACCAAAACCTGTCATACTGATTAACATTAAGCTTTAACTCTTTTTTTCATATTTAGTAAATAAAGTAAAAATATTCCAATAGGAAACAGTAGTGAAAATATAGGGAAAATTAATTTAAAACTATAATTATCTGCTATTACTCCTCCAATGAATGCTGCTAATCCTGAAAGACCAAACATTAAAAAGAAGTTTAAACCAAAAACTACTGATCTAATTTTTAGTGGAGTAATATCCTTAATTATTGAATTTATTAGAGGTTGAATTGAGTACATAATAATTGCTAAAAGAACAGAAACAAATATAATCAATGTTTTTCCCACAAAAAGAATTGAAATAAATAAAGGCAAAAGTAATAGAAAAACTGCAGATAATAATTTGATTCTATCAAATTTATCTCCCAGATATCCAGAAAGAATTTGACCAATAAATCCTGTTAACATAATAGCAGAAACAATGGAATTAGAATTTGATCCGAAATCTAAATTAAATACAGAAGGTATAAATGTATTAAAAACAGTAAATGATAAACCTACAACAAATGAAATTAAGAAAAATATTGATAAAATAGAGTTTTGTCTACTGTCATTAAAGTCATTTATACTTATAATATCCATTTTATCAGTATTGGGAATGAACCTTAAAGAAAGAGGTATTAAAAAAGCATTTAAAATAGCTGTAAAAATAAATGCATAATGCCAACTATAATTTAATAAAGCAAAATATGATATTAAGGGGCCCAAAGAAACTCCAATTGAGCCAAAAACTCCATGAAAAGCATTGGCTTTTGCAATATTCTTTTCAAAAGTTTCAGAAATTAAAGTTAAAGATACTGGATGATGAATACTTGCAAAAAGTCCCAAAAGAACACTGCTAAATGAAAACATTAATACACTGTTTGAAGTACTTACCAATAAAGCAGAAATCAGTATTCCAACCTGAGAAAATGCAATTAATTTTTTTGGCCCATATTTATTATATAAAAAAGACATTGGTAAAGAACCAACTCCAAAGCAAAAACTTACAATTCCAAAAATTAGTCCCACTTCAGTAGCATTAAGTGAAAAAAAATCAATTAAATTTATGTACATGCTAGGAATCAACATCATTATGATGTGATTAGACATATGAGATAAGCTTAAAACAAATAGAATAGATCTAGAAAGCAAACTTTACTTCTTTTCTGCAAGACGAGCTGCTTTACCTGACAATCCACGTAAATAGTATAATTTTGCTCTTCTTACTTTATTTACTCTATCAACTTTTATAGATGCAATTGATGGAGAATGAAGTGGAAAAATTCTTTCAACTCCAATACCATTAGAAATTTTTCTTACTGTAATAGTTTCAGCAATACCAGAACCTTTACGTCCAATAACAGTTCCTTTAAATAACTGTTGTCTAACCTTTTGGCCTTCTCTAACATTTACATAAATTGAAAGCTCATCTCCAGCTTTAAAATTTGGTAAATCTTCTCTTAATGTATTGCTCATTTTTTTTCTTTCTTCAAAAGATCAGGTCTTCTGTCTTTTGTAATTTCTAACTTTTTATCATTACGCCATTTTTCAATTGCCTTATGATCGCCTGATAATAATACATCTGGCACTTTTAATCCATCAATTTCATTAGGCCGCGTAAAATAAGGAGCATCTAGTAAATCGTCAACAAAAGAATCAGTCATTGCAGAATTTAAATCATTTAAAACTCCTGGAATTAAACGTACTATTGAGTCAAAGATAATCATTGATGATAATTCACCATTTGAAATGATATAGTCTCCAATTGATATTTCTAAATCAACATATTTTTCTATCACTCTCTCATCAATTCCTTTATAATGTCCACAAATGAAAACTAAGG
>CBFHKL010000003.1:0-22660 GCA_965656415.1 uncultured bacterium | reverse complement strand
AGAACTTTCATTGCTTAGATCACTACTTATTTTATGATTTAAAACTTCACCCTTTGGAGAAGGAAAGATTATCTTAGGTTTTTTTGTAGACTTCGAAATACAATATTCAATGGCACCAAATAATGGTTTACACATCATTACCATTCCACTACCACCGCCATATGGTTCATCGTCGATTTTTTTATAATTATCAGATGTGAAATCTCTAAGATTTACAGTTTCGATATTAAGAAGTCTTTTTTTTATTCCCTGATTAGCAATATTGTTTTCAATTAATACATTAATTGAGTCTGGAAATGGCGTTATTATAAAAACTTCCATGTCATTCTAATGAGATTTGAAAAAACTTATTTTTCTTCTTCAGCAGGAGCTTCTTCAGCTGGTTCTTCAGCAGGAGCTTCTTCAGCTTTTTCTTCAGCTGGTGCTTCTTCTTCCGCAGGAGCTTCTTCAGCTGGTTCTTCAGCAGGAGCTTCTTCAGCTTTTTCTTCAGCTGGTGCTTTTTCTTCAGCTGGTGCTTCTTCTTCTGCAGGAGCTTCTTCTTCTGCAGGAGCTTCTTCAGCTTTTTCTTCAGCAGGAGCTTCTTCTTCAGCTGCTGGTTCTTCAACAACTTTAGCTGCAGCTTTTTCAGCTTTTAATTTCTCTTTTTTAGCTTTAATAGCATTAATTCTATCTTGAATTACTTTATCTCTCTCTTTTTTCCACTCTTCAACAGCCTTATCTATTTCATTTTCAGATAATCCCTGGCTCATCAAGTGCCATCTGTAAGCTAATCCTGATCTTTTCATTAATTTATTAACAGGATCTGTAACTTGAGCTCCAAGCTTTAACCATTCAAGAATTCTATCTTCTTTAAGATTATAATTTTTCTCTTTATTGCTTTCAATTGGGTTGTACCAACCTACTTGCTCTATTGCAGAACCATCTCTTCTTTTTCTAGAATCAATAATAATAATTCTGTAAAATGGTCTGTTTCTTCGACCAATTCTTTTAAGTCTAATTTTTGTTGCCATAAATTATTTTTCTCTTTTTTTTATTTTGTTATTAAAACTGGCGTAATTTGTTTAAAAGTAATGAATACTACAAATGATTTATTTATGAAAAATCAATAGACATCAGCTTTGAAATTCCTTGTTTTTCAGCTGTAACTCCATAAATACAATCAGCTGATTCCATTGTCAATTTATTATGTGTTACCATAATAAATTGGGTGGTTTTACTATAGTCCTTTATAACCTCAGTAAACTTTTTAATGTTAATATCATCTAATGGAGCATCTATTTCGTCTAAAATACAAAAAGGACTTGGTTTGTATTGATAAATTGAAAATAACAACGCAATTGCAGTTAAAGATTTTTCCCCAGCAGATAACATTTTAAGAGAATTATTTCTTTTTCCAGGAGGCTGAGCAAAAATATTTATGTCTGAATTTAATGGATCATTACCATCAGATAATTCAATAGAACCTTTACCTCCATTGAAAAAGACAGTAAACATTGTTTCAAAATTTTCTTTAACCTCATTGTAAGTTTTTAAAAATTGTTCTTGTGCTACACTATCAATCTTCTTAATTGCTTCTTTCAAATTATTTTCAGCATCTATCAAATCTGACTTTTGATCTAAAAGATTATTTAATCTTGCAGACTTCTCTTCATGCTCATCTTTTACTGCCCAATTTATTGGACCAATTGAATCTATACTTCTTTTGATTTTTTCAATTCTAAATACCATATCAGAAATATTATATTCTTTAAGGTGTTTAAGTTTCACATCACTTCCAAACTTTTCAATAACACTTTGTTCGATTTGATTTTTTTTAATTTTTGACTCAGCAATTTTCATTTCTGCTTCTTTAATTTCGTAGAAAAGGTCATCTTTACTAAATTTATCCGAATCAAGCTTTGCTCTTATAGACTCCATCTTAATAAATGCTTTGTTGACATCATTCTCTTTATTTTCAAGCTCTAAATTATTAGCATTAATTTTATCTTTGATTTTTTTAATAGATTCATCCATCTTGGAAAAATCAAATTCTTGCTCTTTTCTATACTTATCTATTTTATCTTTATAATCTTGGATACTTGCCTTGAGTTTTTCATACTTTTTATCAGTTTCAATCACAGTATAATTTTTATTTTTAAATTTTTCTTTGCTCTCATCAGATAAGTTTTTAGTTACATCCTGATTAGATACAATTTTAATGTAATCCTTATCAAACTGATTTAGTTGACTAATTTTTTTTTGAAGTTCATCTTCTAAAAGTCCAACACCTCTAGATGATTCTTGATTCTTCTCTTGAATTTCTGAAAGCAATTTTTCGGTCAGACTATCAACTTTAGCTTTCATTTTTGATAGAGATTCTTTCTCATTAAGATATGAGTCTCTGGCATTATCAAATTCAACACTTTCTACTTCTTTTTTTGAAGTATTTTTTTGTAATAGCTTGTTTTTTTTCTTTAACATCTCTTCCAGTGGAGCAATAATATTAGCAAGATCAGCTACTCTTGCAGATGCCAAATCAAGTTCTAATTCTTGTAATTCATTTGTTAACTTTTCATGCCTTTTAAATCTTTTTAATTGCAAATCTAAAGCTTTAACTTGGATTTGAATTTCTACAATTATATCATCAATTCTCTCTAAATCTCTAGAGTTTAAATCAAATTTTTTCAAAGCAGATCTTCTTTTAGATTTATACTTGTTAACCCCAGCAGCTTCTTCAAACATATTTCTTCTGCTATCATCCTTGTCAGATAAAATCTGTTCGATCATATTTAACTCGATAACAGAATAAGCATCTGAAGTCAAACCTGTATCAACAAATAGGTTTGATATATCTTTTAATCTACAATTATTTCTATTTATGAAATATTCACTTTCGCCAGAACGATAAAGTCTTCTCCCAATTTCTACTTCAGAATATTCTACCGGTAATAAACCTTTATTGTTTTCAATTGTTAAAAAAACCTCACAAAGACCTAATGGTTTTACATTGGAAGCTCCATTAAAAATTACTTCTTCCATTTTAGAACTTCTTAATCTTTTAGTTTTTTGTTCCCCTAAAACCCATCTGATTGCATCAACGATATTAGTCTTTCCACATCCATTTGGACCAACAATTCCAGTAATTCCGCTATTAAAAAGAATAGTTTCTTTTTTTGCAAAGGATTTAAAACCAAAAATTTCTAATTTTGAAATATTCATTCTTATTATCCTGGTGGCCAGCCAAAAGGTCTGCCTCCAACTAAGTGAAGATGAATATGATAAACCGTTTGACCACCGTCTTTATTGCAATTAAAGATAGTTCTATATCCTGATTGATCAATTCCTAATTTAAATGCCATATCTTTAGCAGTTTGAATCATCTTACCTAACAAATTTGTATCTTCATCTGACAAATCGTTTAACGTTTCAATCTTCTTTTTTGGTATAATTAGTAAATGAACAGGGGCAGTAGGGTTAATATCATCAATTACAATTAAATCGTCATCTTCATGATGAATATTTGCAGGAATTTCTCTTGAAATTATTTTTTCAAAAATTGTTTTACTCATTATTAATCAATAATTCATTTATGATTGATATTAAAGAAACTATAGCTGTTTCAGTCCTTAATATAGTTCTACCAAGATTAACTTTGATGAAATTTCTTTCATTTATAATTTTTTTTTCATGCTCTGAAAAATCACCCTCAGGTCCAACAATTAAATTAATTTTATTATTATGTTTTGAAGAATTTTTAATAAGATCTAATTGTTCATATATAGTTCTGTCTGAATTAATAACACAAACCACATTCACCGATTCTTTATCATACCAATCTGAAAAAGTTTTCAAACTATTCAGCTTGGGAAAATAAGCTCTCATACTTTGTTTGCATGCTGAATGAATCGAGGAAAGAAGTTTATCGTGATTGATTGAAGATTTAATAGATTTATCAAATTTAATTGGCGTTAATTCGTCAACACCTAATTCAACAGATTTTTCTAATGCAATTTTCAATCTATTGTTTTTAATTAATGGCAATGCAAGATGTAGTTTGAAATTTCTATCGGGCTTATAGTGCTCTTCTTTTAAAATCTTACCTTTAACAGTTTTTTTGTTAATATCATTTATTAAAGCATAGTAAATATTACCTTCTCCGTCTGTAAGAGTTAATTTATCGTCTTTTTTTAACCTTAAAACTGAAATGATGTGATGAGATTCTTTTTCATCAAGGCAAAATGATGAATTCTTAATATTTCGTTTATTAATTAAAGAAAAATTACTCACGATTAATCTGATATTTTAAAAATAGATAACCGCCCCCGAAATCTTCTTTTGAGTGAATTGGATTATCAACATTCAAGTAGTCATAACCCAATCCTAAGGCAAGAGTATTTCCAGTAGGTTGAGAAAAATTTACGCCAAATCCCAAAGAAGCGCCTAGATTTGTTTGTGATTCAGTGCTTCTCCATTTTTTTGAAAAACTTGAGATTGTTTCATCTCCATCAACTGCAATAAATGGTCCAATTGAAAAAGTTAGATATGGTCTAAAACTATTCGCTATTTGACCATCAAATAAGTAGTAGTTTGTTTTAAAGAATAATGGAAAAAGTAAAATATCTTTTTCTCCTGCAACAGTAAACTGATTATAAAAAGGGTCATAAATTGGATATTCATCATTTCTTACATCATAAAATCTCAAATCCACACCAATTGAAACATTTGATTTACGGAATTTTTCATACTCATAACCAAACCCATATCCATTATTTGCAAAGAGAAAATTAATGTTTTGTATCTTATCTTGTGCATTTAATGAGCAAACTGAAAATGTTATAATCAGAAATAATATAATCTTATTCATTATCTTCAAATTCGGCATCCTTTACTTTTTTAAAATCAATCTTAGTATCCTTTTTAATCACAATTTTTTCTTCTTTTTTTGTTGAAAACCTGTACAAAAACCATAATACTAATATTGCTATAATATACTTTAACATATTATGATGGATTAAAATATTTTATACCCTGATGAGGTTGATGAATCTCATTCAATAGATTGTCAAAATCTTCTGAATTTTCAACAAAATCAATATTATTGGTATTTATTATTAAAAGAGGTCCTTCCTCATAATTAACAAAAAATTCTTGGTATCTTTCATTTACTTGATTTATATAGTCTTGTGTTACGTGTTTTTCGAAGTCTCTGCCTCTCTTTTTAATATTGCTCATTAACCTAGGAGTATCTGCTTGCAAATAAACAACTAAATCAGGTTTTACAATATCTTTTTCTAAAATATCCGCAACGTGCGAATAAAGCTTAAATTCTGCTTCAGAATTCAAAGTGAAATCAGCAAAAAGTCTATCCTTCTCAAACATGTAATCGGTAACCACACCTTTTTGTAATAGATTTAATTGTCTTATATCTTTTTGTTGTTGTTGATATCTTTGTAGAAGAAAAAAAATTTGAGTTTGAAATGCATTAGATTCAGGATCATCATAAAAATCTTTTAAAAACGGATTTTCCTCAAATTTTTCAAAAACTTTTCTGGCATTAAGCTTGTCAGCAATAAGTTTTGCAAGGCTAGTTTTACCCACTCCGATTGGACCTTCAATAGCGATATATATATCTAATTCTTTCATGCTTTCTTATCGATAACGTATTTTTGAACTACTGAAGTATCAGGACACTTTTTAAGTAAATCAACAATTTTAATATTTGTTTTGGGAAAAATATCATTTGGGGCAAGTTCCGCTAAAGGAATCAAAACAAATTTTCTAAGCAATGATCCAGGATGAGGTATCTGTAGTCGAGGTGTATCTATAAAACTATCTTTAAAAATTACTATATCTATATCGATGGTTCTTGGTTGATTTTTTTGTCTTTTTTCTTCTCTTCCTAGCATTTTTTCAATTTCATTAATCTTATCTAACAGCTGAAAAGCTGTTAAAGAAGTTTCAAGTTCTAAAACAATATTTAAAAAAGATGGTTGATTTTCATTGTAGAGAGGTTGAGTTTTATAAAAAGAAGAAGATCTTATTTTTGAAATTTCAACATATGAACCTAACATGGCAATTGATGAAGCTATATTAGACTCTTTTTCTCCAATATTTGAACCAATCGATAAATAAACTTTATTTTCAATCATATCACTATTTTACAAACAAAAAACCCTCAATATAGAGGGTTTTTTGTATTTATTTTCATAATTAATTGAAAAATCAATTACATCATGCCGCCCATGCCGCCCATACCCATATCAGGGGCACCGCCTGGCATTGGTGAATGATCATGTTCTTCTGGCTGTTCTGTAATAGCAGCTTCAGTTGTCAGTAATAAACCTGAAATTGATGCAGCATTTTCAACTGCAACTCTTGCAACCTTTGCAGGATCAATAATTCCAGCTTTGAACATATTAACATATTCATCTTTGCGAGCATCATATCCAAAGTCATTTTTACCTTCAAGAACTTTTTGAACAACAATTGATGCTTCAACACCTGCATTAGAACAAATTTGTCTAATAGGACCTTCCAATGCACGCTTCATAATATCAACACCAACTTGCTCAGAAATTGAAGCTTTCACTTTTGACAATTCAAGACTAGCTCTTAACAAAGCTACACCGCCTCCTGGAACTATTCCTTCCTCAACAGCAGCTCGAGTTGCATGCAAAGCATCATCAACTCTTGCTTTCTTTTCTTTCATTTCAACTTCTGTTGCTGCTCCAACATTTAGAACAGCTACTCCGCCTGAAAGTTTTGCTAATCTTTCTTGCATCTTTTCTTTGTCATAATCAGATGAAGACTTTTCAATTTGAACTTTTATTTCATTTACTCTGGCATCTATAGCTGACTTATCTCCACTTCCATCAACAATAGTTGTATTATCTTTATCACTTACAACTTTCTTACATGTACCAAGATAATCAAGTGTAGCACTTTCAAGCTTGTATCCTTGCTCCTCCGATATAACAGTAGCACCAGTTAAAATTGCAATATCTTCAAGCATAGCTTTTCTTCTATCACCAAATCCTGGAGCTTTAACTGCTAATACCTTGAAAGTCCCTCTTAACTTATTAACTACTAATGTTGCTAATGCTTCACCTTCTATATCTTCAGCAATGATTAAAATTGGTTTACCTGCCTGAACTACCTTTTCAAGTAGAGGTAACAAATCTTTCATATTACTTATTTTTTTGTCATGAACTAAAACAAAAGGATCATCAAGATCAGCTTCCATAGAATCTGAATTAGTTACGAAGTATGGAGATAAATAACCTCTATCAAATTGCATACCTTCAACAAATTCTAAATATGTTTCAGCAGTTTTCGATTCTTCTACAGTAATTACACCATCTTTACCAACTTTATCCATTGCTTCGGCAATTTTTGAACCAATTTCATGGTCGTCATTTGCAGAAATTGTGGCAACTTGTGCTATTTGCTTAGAATCAGGAATATCTTTAGATAGTTTTGAAATTGATTTTACAACACTATCTTTTGCTATATCTATTCCTTTTTTAATTTCCATTGGATTAGCTCCTGCAGTAACATTCTTCAAACCTTCAGCTATAATTGACTGAGCTAATACTGTTGCAGTTGTTGTACCATCTCCAGCAACATCTGATGTTTTAGATGCAACTTCTCTAACCATTTGAGCACCAACATTTTCAAGCTGGTTTTCTAAATCAATTTCTTTTGCAACTGAAACTCCATCCTTTGTTACGAGTGGTGATCCAAATTTTCTCTCAATAACTACATTTCTACCTTTAGGACCTAAGGTAACCTTCACAGCATTTGCAAGTTTATCTACACCCTTTTTAAGAGCTCCTCTTGCTTCTGTATCATATGCGATATCTTTTGCCATTTATTCCTCCTTATAAAATTGCCAGAATATCACTTTCTCTCATGATAAGCAAATCTTTGCCTTCATACGTGATTTCTGTGCCTGAATATTTACCATACAGTACTACATCGCCTGATTTAACAGTCATAGCGCCAGAAGTACCATCTTCATTATTTTTACCTGGACCAACAACAACTACAGTTCCTTGTTGAGGTTTTTCCTGAGCAGTATCTGGAAGTATAATTCCACTAGCTGTGGTTTCATCTGCAGCCATAGCTTCTACTACTACTCTATCTTCAAGTGGTTTAATTTTTAAAGACATTTTTTTATCCTTTTATTTATTATAATAACCTGTGTTTATTAGTGCAAAAAGTATGCCAATGTGCAAAACAATACATTTTTATGCAATTATGTCATATTAACACAATTTTGCAGGATAATTTTAAAATTTTGTACTTAGAATAACAAATGAAATATTAATTATCTGCCAGTACTTCCAAATCCACCCTCACCTCGGCTAGATTCAGACAATTCTTCAACTAACTCAAAATCGATAGGTGAGCTATCAACTGCCACCAATTGAAAATATCTTTCACCTCTTTTCACATGAAAATCTTCATCATAAATATTATCAACCATCCCTACTAATTCTCCTCTATAACCACCATCAATAAGGCCAATAGAATTAGCAAGTCTAAGTGGTGTTTTTGAAATACTTGATCTAGGAAATAAATAATACGCTTTTTTGTCTAAATTTTCACATGCAATCTGTAATGGAATAGGTTGAGTGCTTTTTGCAGGTATAATTTGGTCTTCTACAACAAATAAATCTAATCCAGCATCCCCAGAGTGAAAATGTGAGTGATTTTCATAGAGCTCTTTGGCTCTATCATTGAACGCTTTAATCCTTAATTTCATTCTTGTGAATAAGAGTTCTAATTGGATAAGGAATATCAATTTTTTCTTCTTTAAATCTCTTATGAAGTTTTTTGATATAACTATTTAGAATAGTATTATGATCTCCAAAATTTTTACCTTGAAAATATATGAAAAAATTAACGCTAGAATCAGCAAACTCTCTGAATCTAATTACAGGTTTATATGATTTGCTTACACATTCGAGCTCATCATATATTTCAAGCGCAACATCTAGAGCCACTTTTTCAACATGATCTAAGTCGCTATCGTAAGAAACTCCAATTTGAATAGGAACTCTAAAAGCTGAATCCATCGAAGAAAAATTCTTAGAAATTGATCCAGAAAGCACCGAGTTTGGAATAGATATTATATTATTTGCTCTTTCTCGAATAGTGGTGTATCTCCAGCCTACATTTTCTACATAACCTTGGTATCCATTATCTAACTGAACATAATCTCCTTCTTGCATTGTTTTACTTAAAAGGATATTAATTCCTCCAAAAAGATCAGATAGAGTATCTTTTAAGGCTAATGATACTGCTAAACCTCCAACACCCAAAGCTGTAATTAATGGTGTAATTGAAATTCCAAAAGATTGTAGAATAAATAATATTCCAATCGAAAAAATTGATACGTTTGTTAATCCCTTAAAAATTCCTGTAGATGGAAGAGATTTATTAGTTTGAGACCAAATATCTAAAAGACCTAAAATAACTCTAGATGCAGTGAAACTTATAGAAATAATTAAAAATGCAGATATAATTTTTTGATAAATATCTTCTGGACCTGGTAAATCAGCATTTCCAATAGCCATTGAAGAAAAGGCAAGAAAAAACCAAAAAACAATTACTTTATCTAAAGCATTTATAATTACATCATCGCTTTGCCAATCATTATTCTCAGAGATAGATTTGAGTCTAGAAACAAGAAATTTTTTGAAGAAAAGACCTAAAACAACCCCTAAAAGAATTGTTACGAGCGGCTCAATCCAAAGAAGTAAATTTGCTGGTATATAGTTATCTAACCCCATGAAAGAACTTTACAAATAAAAGTTTAATAGTACAAGTATAGACAAAATAATAATTAAGGATCTATCCAATCACCATTTTCTTTAATTAAGTGAATTAATTCATCAACTGCGTGTTTGCTTGGAATGTTTTTTTTAATTAGTTGTTTTCCCTTATAAAGAGATATAAATCCTGTTCCGGACCCTACATATCCATAATCTGCATCAGCCATTTCACCTGGACCATTTACTATACAACCCATAACTGAAATTTTTAATCCTTTTAAATGACTTGTATTTTCTTTAACCATTGCAGTAGTATCTTGGAGGTCAAACTTGGTTCTTCCACAAGAAGGACATGAAATGTAGTCAGTTTTAAAAATTCTTGTTCGAGTGTTTTGCAGAATAAGGAAGGATAATTCATTAACTTTTTTAACATTGCTTGAACATGAAATCCAAATACCATTTCCCATCCCTTCTAAAAAAAGTGAACCAATATCAATAGACGCATCTATAGCAATTTTTTCAAAATCTTTTTCATTATAATCACCCTTAAAAACAACTGGATTATTAATTTGTTGTTTCTCAAAAAAATTAATTGCGTCTACAAGATCATGTCTAGATTTAGATGTTACATCTAAAACAAAAACTATATTTTTCTCAAATGATTGATTTATTGTATTTTTAATTCTATCAAAATTGAGTTTAATAAAATTAATTTTTTTAGATTTTTTATCACTTTTTCTGAATTCTTTCACAGAATCATAATAAGGAAAAGTATTTTCCAAATTATATTTACTCCATTCAATGTATGGTAAAATATATTTTTTATCTTTATTTATTAAAGACGAGTCTAATTTGAAAATGTAATCAGGTGAGTTTTCTTCAAATACACTTTCATCATTTGAAATAACAATAGGATGATTCTTATTGCCGATGTTTTCAACCTCAAATGACTCTCTTTTATAATATGAAAATGCTCGAATATTGTTAAAATTTGACTTTTTAATTGGCATAGATTCAATTTTAGATAAAATCTTTTCGGCTGCTGGTATTTCGAATTCAGGGTCTTCTGTTAATGAAACACGAATAGTATCACCCAATCCTTCTGAAAGCAAAGTACCGATTCCCAATGCAGATTTTATTCTTCCATCCAATCCATCTCCTGCCTCTGTCACTCCCAAATGTAAAGGAAAAATCATTTTTTCTGATTCCATTTTTTTTACTAATAATCTATATGCATGAATCATAACAATTGGATTGGAAGACTTCATTGATAATACTATTTGATCAAAATTTTCATTTTGACAAACTCTTAAAAATTCCATTGCGGATTCCACCATTCCTAGAGGTGTATCTCCAAATTTATTCATTATTCTATCAGATAGTGAACCATGGTTCGTTCCAATCCTCAAAGCGGTATCATTTTTCTTACAGGAATTAATTAAATTAATAAACTTCTCTTCTATTTTTTTAACTTCTTCTTGATATGTTTCATCATCGTATTCTTTAATTTCGAATTTTTTCTTATCGACAAAATTTCCAGGATTTATTCTAACTTTCTCTACAATTTCGGAAGCAACAATTGCAGCATTTGGAGTAAAATGAATATCTGCTACTAATGGCTTAGAGTATCCTTTTTTAATTAGTCCATTTCTAATATTTTCGAGATTTTTTGCTTCTTTGATGCTTGGAGCTGTAAATCTTACCAATTGACCGCCGGCATTGAAAATTCTTATTGCTTCATCAATACTAGGTTCAGTATCAGCTGTGGAAACTGTTGTCATTGACTGTGTTTTAACATCATGTTTACTACCAATGAACAAATCACCAATTTTTACGCTTACAGTCTTTCTTCTCATGTTATCTAACTTTGAAGGTAGTAAGGGACATTAATGCAAACAATATTCCAATTATCCAAAATCTTGTGACAACTCTTGATTCTGGCCAACCTTTTAATTCAAAATGGTGGTGAATAGGTGCCATTAAAAAGAATTTTTTACCTTCACCATATTTATTTTTGGTATATCTAAAGTATAAAACTTGAATTATTACAGATAATGTTTCTATAACAAAAACTCCTCCAACAATCAGTAGAAGAACTTCTTTCTTGAGAAGGATTGCTAATGTTCCTAGAGCAGCTCCAGATGACAAAGAACCAACATCGCCCATAAAGATTTCTGCAGGCTTTGCATTAAACCATAAAAAACCTAGGCAACCACCAAAGAAGGCGGTGGCAAAAATTGTTAATTCACTTGCTTGAGGTAAATAAGCTATATACAAATAGTCAGTAAAATCTACTCTTCCAGAAATATATGCTATGACCCCAAATACACTAACAGAAATTGCTAATAATCCAGAAGCTAATCCATCAAGACCATCAGTTAGATTAACAGCATTAGATGTTGCAGAAACGACCAAAATGATAAAGATGGCATAGATTATTGGATAGTAAAAATTGATTGAAACATTTTTTAAAAAAGGAACAAAAGTTGAAAGTGTATAATCTCCATAAACATTTGAACTGATCAATAAATAAGAAATAAAAATACCTAAAATGGTCTGTGCAAGAAGTTTATATCTTCCACTTAATCCATCTTTACTTTTTTTAACAACTTTTAAATAGTCGTCATAAAAACCAACTAAACCCATCCAAATCATTGATGCACAAATTATTTGAATGAATAAATTATTTAAGTCAGCCAAAAGAATAGTGGGAATAATAGTAGATAAAATTATAATTACACCTCCCATGGTTGGGGTGCCTTGTTTATTCTTATGAGAGCTTGGTCCGTGGTCTCTTATTGATTCACCTATCTGCAAATTAATTAGTTTTCTTACGACAAAAGGTCCAAAAATAAAGCTAATTAATAATGCTAGGATTGCGCTTGCACCAGCTCTGAAAGTTATATATTCAAATAGGTTAAGAAACCCAAAATATTCTCGAAAAGGTATTAGTAATTCATTTAACATTTTTTAATTCATTAATCAATTGATCAAGTTGCATACTCCTAGACCCTTTTATCAAAATAATGTCTCCGTCTTTTAAAAGCTCAGTTAACTTTTCTAATAATGAAATATTGTCATTGAAATGTAAGCTTAAAGCAAAGTTATTGCTATTAGATTGTGCATTTTCAGCTAACTTACCAACAGTAAGAATAATATCTGTCTTACCTTCTGCATATTGTCCAATTTCAGTATGTAAATTAACTTCGTTGTCTCCTAATTCTTTCATATCTCCAAAAACGAAAAGCTTTCTATGACCATTAAAAGAATTTAAATGATCTAATGCAGCTTTTACAGATTCTGGATTTGCATTATATGAATCATCAATAATTTTAATGTTATTAATTGACAAAACATCTCCTCTTCCTGATGGCATTTCAAAAGAATCTAATAATGATTCTACTTTTAAATCTGAACCATTAAAATCTTTTAAAACTTCATTAGAAATATGGGATGCGATTTCTACATTTTTAATAAATATTTTGCTGTTGTTTCTAGGTTGAAGATTAGCCACAGAATGTGGTTTTAGTTCATTGAAGTTATATTTTTTTCGTGAATGCTTCAAAATTGATTTCTTCTCTTTTTCAATATTCTCAATAGAACCAAATCCTTCCAGATGAGCAGGTGAAATACTTGTAATAATTCCATAGTGGGGTTGAACCATTGAAGATAAATAATCTATATCACCGACTCTGTTTGCACCTAATTCAAGAACATAAATATCAGTCTTTAGTGAAAAAGAAAAAATAGACAATGGTACACTTATTGAGGTATTGTAATTACCTAAGGTCTTCTCAACTTTAAACTTAGATTGTAAAAAATGAGCAATTAAATCTTTGGTAGTAGTCTTACCATTTGAACCAGTAATTCCTATAATTTTTCCATTAAAATCTTTTAGCCATCTTTTGCATAATTTTTTTAAAAAATCCTGCAAATCTTCCACAAAAATATGATGACCATTATCACTTCTTGTCGATGATAATGTGTAGCTTGCACCATTTTGTAATGCCTGATCTAAAAAATCATTTCCATCAAATTTTTCTCCTTTGATAGCAATGAATAAATCATTTTTATGGATATTCCTACTGTCAATCGATATTCCCGCAATATTCTTATCAAAAGATTTATTAAAAAAAGTTTTAAAAACTTCCTGAAAGTGATTCTGTTCTACCAAATTAATTCGCATAAAATTCTTTAATTATATCTCTATCGGAGTAAAAATGTTTCACACCATTTATTTCTTGATATTTTTCACTCCCTTTTCCAAATATGATTAATATTTCGTCTGATTTTAAATTTGACAATGCAAATTCAAGAGCAATTTTTCTATCATCAAAAGAATGATAGTTTTGTTTTGAAAATCCACTTTCAACATCAGCATTTATTAAATTAATATCTTCAAATCTAGGATTATCTGGAGCTAAATAACATTCTATAGAAAATTCTTCTACTACTTTAGCCATTTTTGGTCTTTTAGATTTATCTCTACCTCCACCTGCTCCAAAAAGCACTTTAAGAGGCATGCTAAAGCTATCTTTAAGCGTCTTTAAAACTTTCAAATATGCATCTGGAGTATGTCCATAGTCTAAAAATATCTTTTGATTAAATGGATTTTCTACCAACTGAAGCCTTCCATCAATATTTGAGCAATTTTTAATTCCATTTGAGATTTGATTAGATGAAATCTTAAGTTCAAGAGCTATTGTTGCTGCAAGAACAATATTTTCTAAATTAAATGCACCTATTAGTTTAGATTGAAAATCTAAAGAACTGGAACCCCAACTTAAAGTACCTTTCAATCCTTTATCGCTAATACTATAATTAGTACAAGAATAATCAATGTCATTATTTTTAAAAGAAATACATTTGATATTTGATTTTAGTTCAAATATTCTTTTACCGTACTCACTATCATACATGACTACAGATGAACCACTATCTTTATTTAAATCAAAAAGTTTTAACTTTTCATTAAAATATTGATCCATTGTCTTATGATAATCTAAATGATCAAGAGTAAGATTTGTAAATGCGGTAATATCAAAAAAAACGTTTTCTATCCTTTTCTGTGACAATGCATGAGAAGATACTTCAAGTATGATATACTCATAATCCTGTTTAACGGCCATATTAAATATATGATATAAATCAAAAATATCAGGAGTTGTTAAATTTGTTTCAACATCAAGCTTAGGCTTTATTCCACTTGTTCCGACTTGCAAAGCTTTAATATCTGCATTATCCAATATGCTTTTTAAAATTGAAGATGTGGATGTTTTACCGTTTGTACCTGTAATACCTATTAGTTTTAATTTATTTTGAGGAAAATTATAGAAATTTGAACATGCAACCCCTGATGCCAGTCTAACATTATCAACTTTAATTATATTTCTTTGGGAAATTACTTTATCAGAATCTGAAACTACTAAGCAAGCTCCGTTATTAAATGCCTCTTCAATAAAATCATTTCCGTCAATATTCTCGCCTTGAAATGCAAAAAAAATAAATCCTTTTTTAACCTTTGATGAATTATTGGTAAGTCCTTCTACAAAAACATTTGGCAATTCAACAGGTGTATGCGAAATATTTTTTAATACTTTATCTATTTCTATCATAAATAGTATTAATCTCTGAATGATTTATCATTGGAGGCATATGTAAATATCTAACATAATCATCCAATGATCTTTGATCCCAAGGATCTTTAAAATAATTATCTGTATCTAGAAAACCTTTTCTAGAATTATAATATGTGAATTTATCAAGAGATGAATTGAAGAAACCACTTGAATAAAAATCATTATTATTAGAAATATACCTACTTGCTTCAACCCATCCAGGCAATCCAGCATCCAAATAAAGTGATGTTGAAGTATTTACGGGTAAAAACATCCCAGTATTATTTTTAGCAGCAAACCTATTATATTTTGGAGCATTAAGCTTGATTGATTCATTTATGATATCAAGTTTGAAGAAGTTCTGTAAAGTTTCATTTGTATTAATATTTGCAATTAACATGAGTTCAAGTTCGGACAACTCTTCAACCAGCAAAGGTTGGATATTGTCTGAAACATCAGCACTTAGGTCTTGTGCATAAATATTTACTATTAATAAAAGGAATATTATACACTTAATCATCTAAACTTACTTTCATTCTACTTCTTTTCACTTTCGATCTTCGCTTTTTACTTTCTACCCTTTTTACTTTAGAACTCCTTGAAGGTTTCGTAGGAATTCTCTTTGCTTGTATTTTAATATCGCTAAATAGTTTTTCTAACCTATTTATTGCGTCATCTTTATTTTTTTTCTGAGATTTAAAAGATTGAGCAATAATTGTAATAAATCCATTTTTTGAAATTCTTTTCCCGTAGGTGGATATAAATCTATTTTTTAGTGCCTCAGAAATATCAGATTCATTAATATTATATTTTAATTGAACAGCAGTTGAAACTTTATTGACATGTTGACCCCCGGGACCGCTAGATCTGACAAAGGAAAAATGTAACTCTGATTCTTTAATTTTTATCATTAAAATTGTTTATAAAATTTACAGAAATTTTTATGAATAGTTTTACAAAACATAGAATAACGGTTTTTGGCATAAATGGGTGTCATGATGCCATTAAATCATCAATTATTGATGTCAATCAAGTAATCATTGAAAGAAATTCCCCCGCAGACAATAGCGATAAAGTTAATGCTGCATTAGGTGATATATCTCAAAACCTCATCGAGAAAGTTGATTCGGAAAGTTTTAAGAGATATGTTGATAATAATAGAGCACAAGGTATTTTTATTAAGGCTCAAGCTAAGACCTTTCATGAACTTCCGACAGTCGAAAATAAAACTGCTTGTTTTGTAGTTCTTGATCAGGTTCAAGATCCTCATAACTTGGGGCAAATCTTAAGAATTTGTGCTGGTGGAAATATTGACGGAGTTGTTATTACGGACAGAAATAGTGTTTCAATGACAAGTGCGGTGGCACAAGTCAGTCAAGGGGGGTTCTCAAAAGTTCCTTTATTTTCAGTAACAAATATCAATAAAGCTATAAGCCATTTCAAAGACAATGACTTTTGGATAACAAGCTTTGAAAATAATATTGAAGCAAAAGATTGGTATTCTATTGATTTGAAGGGTAAATCTGTTTTGATTTTTGGAGGTGAAGGAAGTGGTATTAGCAAACAAGTACTTAAAAATTCAGATTTTCTTGCAACAATCCCGATGTCTCATGAAATGAATTCTTTAAATGTTGCTACTGCTGTCAGTGCTATAGTATTTGAAAGATTAAGACAAGTACTTAGTTAAGTTTAGCAAACTCTTCAGTTGCTTTCCAAACTCTCCACACATTTTTATAGCAAATTTTTTCAATTTCCTCTTCAGTATATCCTCTTTTAAGAAGATGAAAAATAACCATAGGAAAGCCTTCTGGGCCTTTTAAATCAGTTGGAAGTGTATAACCAACTCCGTCAAAATCAGAACCAAAACCAACATGGTCAATACCAACTAAATTGACAACATGATCAATATGATCAGCAACTTTTTCAGAGCTAACATATAAAAATCTTTTATCGTATTGCTCTCTTCTATATTCATCATAAGAGGCATAATCAGTTGAATCTAAATTATTATCTTTAATATACTTTGCTACATCAGCATCAATTGGAGCTTTGGTATCTTTTGATGCTTGATCAACAAAATATGATGCAAAATTTATTTGGACAACTCCTCCATTCTCTGCAAGTCTTTTAATCATATCATCATCCATATTTCTTTCCCAATCAGGAGTAAAGTGTCTACATGATGAATGTGAAGCAATTGCTGGAACTTGGGTAACATCCATGACTTGATAAAATGCGTCATCAGAAACGTGTGAAATATCTACCATAATACCTACACGATTCATTTCTTTGACAACCTCTCTTCCATAAGCACTTAGACCATTATGTGTACGTTCTCCTAGATTGTATGAAGAGTCACAAATTAAATTATCTTCTGAATGTGTGAGCGTAATGTAACTTATACCTTTATCATGAAAATATTGAACGTTAGATAGATCTTCTTCCAGAGGAGCTCCGTTTTCCATACCCATTGGTAATGCTATTTTTCCTTCAGATACAATTCTTTCAGCTTCTTCAGGACTATGAGCAATCTCAAATTTATCTGGATGATCAGAAACAATTCTTTCAACAATCGCAATTAACTCTTCTGCTTTTTCTTTTGCACCACCAGTTACTTGGTAAGTTGCCGGAACATAAATAGCCATAAAAGGAACATCTAGCCCACCTTCTTTTGCTCTAACATAATCAAAGTCACCTGGAGACCTTTTTGAAATATCTTCATAACCCCACTTATGCATTCTCCATGGAGTATCAATGTGTCCATCAGTAATAATAAATTTTTGTGATAATTCTTTAGCTTTTTTCATTAGCTGTTCATCATTATTTGTGTTGCAATTCATAATTATCAAGGTTGAAAAAATGATTAAAAAAGATTTGTATAATTTCATTATTGTTATCCTTATTCATTTGGAGGTTAGTAGCGGGAGTAGGATTTGAACCTACGACCTCCGGGTTATGAGCCCGACGAGCTACCAAGCTGCTCCATCCCGCGATCTGTTCGTATAATAAGTATAATTAGAAAAAGGAGGAACTTTTTTTTAAAAAAAACATAAGCATTAATGAGGAGCAAGTTAAAGTTTAAAATTACCTCTTAATTCCTTTCTCTTACCCTTGGTTAGGTTTTAATTTGCTCCTCGAATTAATAAATTCTTTCAGGGCGAATACCAATTGCAGTAACTAGAACATAAGAAGTAGAATCAATTTTCTTTGCAATGTGATTAATATCAATGCTTCCATGATCATTTGATCCAAAAATGAGAACTTCATCTCCGTAATTAATGTCAACTGATCCAATATCAATCATCAACTGATCCATACAAATTCTTCCAGTAATTTTGAGATTTTTATTTTTAAACTTAACAAAACCATCTATATACCAAGGTCGAGGCACTCCATCTGCAAAACCAGCTTGAACAACAGCTATGCGAGTATCTGATTGGGTAGTATATACTCCACCGTAACTGATATGAGTACCTGCTTTAACATCTCTAATTTCAACTACGGGAGCAGTAAATGTCATAACTGGTTTTATTGGAAGTTCTTGAGGAACTTCATCTGATGGAAAAGCTCCGTAAAGAAGCATTCCAGTTCTTATCATATTAAATCTGGATTCATTTACATTTAAAATTGCCCCACTATTACTACAATGAATGAAAGTGGGAGACATCTCTAATTTTTTTGAAATTTCTATAACCTCATTAAACTTACTAAGCTGACTATTAGCATAGGAAAGGTCTCCTTCATCTGCAGTTGCAAAATGAGAGTATAGTCCTTCCAATTCGATACTATCAAGCTGATCTGCTTCTTTTAAAAAGGCTTCTGCTTGGTCTAGTGGGACTCCTAACCTTGTCATACCAGTATCAATCTTTAAATGAACTTTGATAGTATTTCCTGTATGTGCTTTGAGCGCTTTCAAATCATCAAAAGATGAAATATTTAAAGTCAAGTTATGCTTTGTAGCATCTTCAATTCTTGTTGGATCAAATTTTGCATATATGAAAATGTCTGTTTTAATACCAGCATCACGCAATTCAATTCCTTCATCGATTGTGAATACAGCTAAATACCTAACGCCTTCTTCTTCTAGAGCCTTTGATACCTCTATTGCTCCATGACCATAAGCATTAGCTTTGACTGTAGCCATAATAGGAATATCTTTTACTTCCCTTTTAACTATTTGATAGTTTTTTTTCAGCTGGTGTAAATCAATATGAACTTTTGGACCTAGATGACTCATTAATGTGCCTCATACCATGAAGGACCAACGCCAAAATCTATTTCAATTGGAACATCAAGCTTCATAGCATCTCTCATGTTTTCAATTACCATTTTTGAAATATAATCAATTTCATCTTGGTGAACTTCTAATAATAACTCATCATGAATTTGCATAATGAGTTTAGATTTTAAATTTTCTTTATTCATTTGACGATGAATTTTTATCATGGCCAATTTAATCATTTCTGCAGCAGTTCCTTGGATTGGCATATTAATTGCCATTCTCTCAGCAGCATCTCTTCTAATTTTATTTTGACTATCTGAATCCCAAACTGCTCTCTTTCTTCCTAATAAAGTTGCAACAGATTTAGTTTCTTTTATCTGAAGCTTAGAATTTTCAATATATTTTTCAATCCCTTGGTATTTTTTAAAATAAGCATCTTTAATTTGCTTTGCTTCTCCAAATGGGATATCAAGTTCTTGGCTCAATCTAAATGGACCTGCTCCATACATGATACCAAAATTTACAATTTTTGCAATTCTTCTCATTTCTGGAAGTACCATATCATCGTTATCAATATTAAAAATATTTTTTGCAGTAAAAGTATGTATATCTTCACCATTATTTAGTGCAGAAATTAATGATTCGTCTCCACTAAGATGTGCCATCACTCTTAACTCTACTTGCGAATAGTCAGCAGAGAAAATTTGAAATTCATTTGATTGCGCTTTAATTGCTTTTCTTATCTCTTTTCCGTCTTCCGTTCTTATAGGAATGTTTTGAAAGTTAGGACTACTGGTTGACAATCTTCCAGTGGCAGTCATTGTTTGATTAAACGATGAATGTACTCGTTGAGTATCAGGAATTATGTATGAAGGCAAAGGGTCTAAATAAGTATTTTTTAACTTATATAGCTTTCTGTATGAAAGAATTAGATCAGGCAAAGGATGTTTATCCTTCAACTCACTTAAAACAGCTTCAGCAGTAGATCTTTTTTTAATCATAGGAAGCTTGAGCTTATCGAAGAGTATAACTGCAAGTTGTTGGGAAGAATTAAGATTGAATTCTTCTCCAGCTAAACCTAAAATTTCTGACTGAAGTGAATCAATTTTCTTTCCAATCTCATTTGATCTACTTTCCAAATAGTCTTTATCAATAAAAATACCATTGTATTGCATATCAATTAATACTGGTAATAAATCAATTTCGATAGATTTGAAATAATTAAACAGCTTCTGTTTTTTCAAATCTTTCATAAAGATTTCTGTCAATTCAATAACAACATCAGCATCTTCTGCAGCATAAAAAGAAATATCTTCTAATGTAACCTGATCCATTGTGATTTGATTCTTACCAACTCCAATTAAATCTTTTATTGGCACCATCTTATAATTCAAATGAGCTAAAGACAGATTGTCTAATTTGTACGATCTAGCATTCGGATTTAATAAATGAGCCGCAATCATTGTATCAAATTCAATTCCTTTCAAATTAATTCCAAAACGCTTCATGATAAGCGCATCGTACTTGATATTCTGTCCTGTTTTTGGAATATTCTCATTTTCTAAGTAAGGTTTCAATATTCTAATTACTTCTTCTAAATCATTGTTCCCAAATAAGTTCTTTGTCTTATCCTTGAACAAAATCGGAACATAAATACCAGTATCTTTTTTTGTGGAAAAACTAAAACCTACAATATCGGCTGCCATAGGATTTATAGATGTTGTTTCTAAATCAACTGATAGCCACTTTCCTTCTTCTAGCGATTCAACAAAACCAATTAAGTCTTCAAGATTTAAGATATTCTTATAATCTTTCTTTCTTTCAACTGATTTTGGTTCAATAGTATCATTTGAACCAATTTTTTTAAGTAGACCAGAAAACTCTAGTTCCTTAAAAATATCTTCAAGCTTAGATAAGTTCATTTCATTAATCTTAAAGTCTTCAACTGAAGAATCAATATTAACGTCAGTAAGAATAGTTACAAGCTGCTTACTTAATAATGCATTATCTTTGTCAGAAAGAAGCTTATCTTTCATTTTTTCATTTTTAATTGAATCTATATTTTTATAAATCGATTCAATATTTCCATGCTCTTTAATCAGCTTCATAGCTGTTTTGGGACCAACGCCTTGAACTCCAGGAACATTATCAGAACTATCTCCCATCAAACCTAATAAATCGATAATATTATTTGGGCCTACTCCCCATTTTTCTACAACTTTATTAACATCAAATATTTCTTTTTCTCTTTTGCGTGCTTGCGGAGCATAAAGGAACGTTGAATTGTCTATTAGTTGCATAAAGTCTTTATCGCCACTGACAATGTTGCACTGTAAATCACTTTCAGAGCACTTTTTAGCAACAGTTCCAATGATATCATCAGCTTCAACACCATCAACTCTCAATACTGGTATATTCATTGCTTTAAGAAGAGTCCACAAATAAGGTAACTGCGTTTGTATTTCATCGGGCATTTCAGATCTGTTAGCTTTGTAATCTGAAAAAATCTCATGTCTAAAATTTTTACCCTTTGAATCAAATGCAGCTACTAAATAATCTGGTTTTTCTTCTTCAATCAATTGAAAGACTTGATTTGCAAAACCAAAGATAGCGCTTGTAGGAGTTCCAGCAGAATTGGTAAGTGGATTTCTAATTAATGCGTAATGCGCTCGATATAAAGTAGCATAACCATCAATGATAAATAATCTTTTTTGTTTTGTTGAGCTCATAATTTAGCGGGTAGTAATACCCGCTAAATTATGAAAATAAGACATTAGAAACTATATGTTAATGACATTCCAATTTCTCTTGGAGGGCCAAAAGATGTATATAGTTTTTCAGAATATTGTGGTGGCTCTAATCCAAAAATAAAACCTCGATCAGCATATGACTCATCTAGAATATTTTTAGCATAAAATCCTAATTTTACCTTATCAAATGTTTGAGAATAGTATGCATTCAATAAATGATATGGTTCTGACTCGTACTCATCATGCATTGAATCAAAAACAAAAGCATCCTTACCAGCAATTTCTACCATTAATGAACTATCTTCTGTGAAA
>CBFHKL010000002.1:54322-65579 GCA_965656415.1 uncultured bacterium | reverse complement strand
AAGATTAGAGGTGCATCTAATGCAGTTTTTTCTTTAACTAGCTCAGAAGCTGAGCAGGGTGTTGCATGTCAGTCTTCAGGTAATCATGGTGGAGCCATAGCATGTGCTGCAAATTTAAAGGGAATTCATGCAGACATTGTAATGGCAAAAAGTGTTTCAAAAGCTAAAATTCATAATGTAAAAACCTATAAAGGTAATATGATATTTTGCGACACTATGTCGCAAAGAGATGAACTATTCTATAATACTGTTAAAGATAATAATAGAATATCCATTCATCCTTATGACAACTTTGATGTAATGGCTGGTCAAGGCACAATAGCCCTTGAAATTTTAGAACAAGTCCCTGAATTTGATTCAGTGGTTGTTCCTATTGGTGGAGGTGGCTTAATTAGTGGAATATCAGTAGCCCTCAAAGAGTTAAAGCCTTCTGCTAAAGTTATTGGTTGTGAACCTGAAAGCGTTGATGACACGTTTCAAATGTATAAAGCTAATAAACGTATTGAAATGACTCATAGAGAGTCTGTAGCAGATGGTTTAATGGCTATTGTTGGACAGTTAACACTTCCAATCATTCAAGAAAATGTAGATGACATTGTTTTGGCTACGGAACAAGAGATTATTGATACTACCCGCTTAATTTGGGAGCGTATGAAAATTGTCATTGAACCTTCTTGTGCATTAGCATTAGCAAGTGTAATAAAAAACAAAGAAAAATTTGTAGGACAAAAGGTAGTATTAGTTATCACTGGTGGCAATATAGATCTTGTTTCATTACCATGGCTTAAAGTTGGTAAAGATTAAACTTAAAAATTTAAAATTTTATATAATAAAAAAGCCCTCAAAAAATGAGGGCTTTTTTATTTATAGTTAAGAAACTATTTATTACAAATCATAGCCTACGCTAAGAGATGTAAACCTACCCATTTCAGGAGCTAGGAAAGTTTCTCTGTGAACAACATCAGTGATGTTGTCAATTGATAAACCAACTGACATTCCGTCAACTGCTTCAACATTCCATTTAGCATTCACACCTACTGTGTAGAATCCATCAACTTCTCCAGATTGTCCTGAGAAGCCATCAGCAAAGTATGAATCTTGGTAACGTAAACTCATTCCGTATGAAATGTCATCACTTGCATACTGCATTCCACCACCTAATTTAAATTTAGGTGTATTGAAGTTAATATTTTGTTCAACTCCTTCGTGTGTTGCAGTTAAAGATGAATCACTCAATAGAGACATGTTCATTGTAAATGTCCATTCTGGTGATGGGAAGTAGTTTGTTGTAACTTCCAATCCTTGGAAATTTAAATCTTCAGTTAACTGTCTGTAACCATAGATTAAGTTACCACCGTAAATAGATTGTTCTGGAGTAATTGTACCAATTGGAACTTGACCTACTTGACCTAATAAAAGACCAGCAAACTCATCCGCACCAGTACCATTTCCATTACCACCAGCTGCAGCAGCATCCCAACCGTTAATCCAATTAACAAGGTTAGCATCGCCTGCAGAAGCTAAGTATGTTAAAACATTTCCAACATAACTCGCTCCATCTCCAGCTACTGTAACTATTCCAGATATGTTTTGTAAAGCAGAAACATAGTCTGATACATTCATATCATAAACATCAACAGTTAAAGTCATATTATCTGTTACTTGTCCTTTATAACCAAATTCAGTTTGAGTCCAAGTTGTATGTTTAACTCTAGGATATGTTGGGAAATAACTAGATGGATCTATAATATTTCCATCTGGATCAATAACAACATTATTATATGCACTTGGTGTTACTGTTGCAGCTAAGCCCATTACAGCTCCAGCAGCAGCAGCAGCTTGAGCAGCACCGTAAGCAGCAGCACCAGCAACATCGCCAGTTGCAGCGGCATAACCAGCACCTACTTGAGCAGCAAATGCAGCATTATAACCTGCACCAGCAGCAGATTGTAGTATAGATCCCATAATAATTGGAGCCCATACACCGTAAGCTGCAGCATTCATTGTATTATTTCCTAATGCATAATTTGTATTAACATCAAGACCTAATGCTGGAGACCAGTTTGAACGGTATGTTGGTAATCCATTAGTAGCATCAGTATCCCATGTCCAACCAGTTGTAGTTGAACCCATTGCTTTTACATGAATATCAGGATTAAATGGTAAAGAACCAAAAGTAGGAGTTGAAAAATCAATTCCTAATCCTTGTAGATATACAAAATCTCTGTAAACAGCAATATCTAAGTTTTTATCAAAGTTACCAGGAAGATCTATGTTCTGTCCGTAAGTAAGTCTGAAGTTACCTCTGACGTTCTCAGGAGACCATACAAAGGCAAGTTTTGGAGCAAATACTCCATCAATATCAATATCTCTTAAATAGTTGTTAGTATCATATCTACCAGTACCAACAAATTTAAAGACATCGCTAAATTTCTTTTCATAGGAGTAATATACACCCATGTTTTGATAGTCATCATCATCTTCATTTTTTCCATTGATAGTTCCTTTAGTTTCAGGAGTTCTATCAAGCATATCAACACCCCAAATGATTGTTTGACCATTCTTCATAGGTACTGTATGCTGTAATTGGAAAGCACGATTAGATGATTCATCGTAAATGACGTTTCCATTAACTAAACTATAAGTAGTTTTTTGTTCATTTATATTTGTAAACATATTCAAAAATAAATCTCCACCTAAAAATCCTTGTCTAAAGTATGACAACTGGTATTGATTAAAACCAGCATCTTCAGCAAACTGTCTTCCAACACCTGTCATTTCAATAGCTGAAACCACTGCATTTCTAGTATTGAATGTAAGTGTTGATTTCAAGTCAGGACGTACTACAGTTTTAGTTTCTACTACTGTAGCTTCAGGTTTAAATGGTTCATTTACTGACGCATCGTTGACAGAACCTCCAACAGGGTCATTGTATCCCCCTACAGAATAATCAATAAATGGATAGACTACGGTTTGAAGACCTCTTCTAATTAATTCAGGTTCAAAGTAATCATGTCCATCTAATTCTGCCTCAGCTCGAGATCTTGGCATATTTGATTCCCAATCCTCAAAAGATCTATGCTGAAAAGATACTCTTGTTGCAGCTTTCGATCCCCACTGATGCGCATAACGACCATATACTTTCATGAAATTTCTATCACCAACAGTTACAGAAACTCTGTGTCCTTGATTAAATGGTGATTTAGTAAATAGTGAAATAACACCTTGTTGTGTATCCGGACCGTACATCGGAGATGCAGGACCACGCACTAGCTCAACTCTATCTACATCAGAATCATCTGGAGCGAAAAATTGAAGCAATTGTGCATTAACAACAGGTGCTCTTGTCCATCTATTGTCAACAACAGCGTGAATTGATCCAGAGAATATTCCATTAAAACCTCTTAAAGATAAATTTGAACCCTCAAGACCTGTTTTCATGTATTCTACACCGGCTGTATTTCCAAGAACATCTGCAATTGTAGTTGCGCTTCTAGCTGAAAGTTCTTCTCCGCCAAAAACTGTAACACTTGCAGGTGCTTCAGTAACTAATTCTTTTTTCAAAGATGCAGAAACTACAACTTGATTAAGTCTAATATCACCTTTATCAAGCGTAAGATTTACACTGCTAGCCTGACCACCACTAATAGTAACAACAGCGCTTGCATCATCATATCCAATGTAAGATGCAGTAACAGTATACGTACCATCGCTTAGGCCTGAAATACTAAATGATCCATCTTGGTTAGATGAAGCACCAGTATCAGTACCTTCAACTGCTACATTAGCTCCAGCTAGAGCACTACCATCATCACCGCTAACGGTTCCTGTAATGTCCTGAGCAAAAAGCGTTGCAACAGAAAAAAGTAAGGCAAACATATATTGAAAACTTTTAGTATTAATTTTCATTATTTATACCTCTTTTTATTTATTATCAGTTAGTTATTCTCGCACATTTTTTTGCACGAAAATGTCAATTATTTTCAAGGTATCACTATAAATGAAAAAAACCAAACAAAAAATCTTTACTAGTATTAACTTAGTTTTCAATGAAAACAATAAAAATTATAGTATTAATATTGACACTATCTGTTGGTGTTTATGCTCAAACAATGGAACAGCAAATGGAAGAGAAAAAATCAAAATTAACTGATATGCAGTATTATGTCACCCAAGACTGTGGTACAGAGCCTGCTTTTGATAATGAATATTGGAATCATAAAGAGCCAGGTATTTATGTAGATGTTGTATCTGGAGAAGCGTTATTTGCGTCAATTCATAAATATGATTCAAATTCTGGTTGGCCTTCATTTTATAAACCTATCGAGGATAAAAATGTTAAATTTGAACAAGATTATGAACTGATTCTTCCTCGCACAGAAGTAAAGAGTAATCAAGGGGATTCTCATTTAGGTCATGTGTTTAATGATGGTCCAAATCCTACTGGTTTACGTTATTGTATTAATTCTGCTGCTCTCAAGTTTATACCTGTGAAAGAAATGGAAAAAAAAGGATATAAACAGTATTTATATCTTTTTGAGACTTAATGGAGAAAGAATCTAGACTAAGTGATTTTCTAGAAAATCCTTATAAATCTATGTGGACAATGGCTTTGCCGATCATTGCAGGAATGATGGTCCAAACACTCTTTAATGTAGTAGATATCATGTTTATTGGATGGCTTGGTGCAGATGAGGTTACTGCAGTTGCTTTTGTAAGCCCTCTATTTTTTATTATTATAGGTTTAGGTGTAGGTATTGGAACTGGAGCTACTGCTACTATTGCACAATACATAGGCAAAAAAGATAAAATAAATGCAGAAAAAACTGCTTCTCAAACGTTATTAATTGGTTTTTTAAGCACTATTATTTTGACTATCCTTGGAGTGATTTATGGAGAGGGGTTATTGTCTATTTTGGGTGCAGAGGGACAAATTTTGACAATAGCTTATTCTTATTTACGTATTTTAACATCTGGTCTTGGATTAGTTATCTTTTCAATGTTTTTTAGAGCTATTCTTGCAGGCGAGGGGGAAACAAAAATTCCAATGATTATTGGGTTAATTGGAACCATTTTAAACCTTATTCTTGATCCAATACTTATTTTTACTTTTGAGTATGGTGTAAGAGGGGCAGCATTTGCAACGATAATCAGTCAGATTGTAATGGTGTTGGCATATTTGTATATAATTTTTGTTAAAAAATTAACCTATATATCATTTAATATTAGAGAATTAAGCCTAAATAATAAAATAATGTCAAAAATCTTTCAAATTGGAATCCCATCATCATTGTCAATGCTTATTATGTCATTTGGACAAGTGGTTATGAATAAGATTCTTGTAAATTACTCAACAGAAGCTGTGGCTGCATATCAAATAGTTTCTAGATTAGATATGTTATTGTTCATGCCAATTCTTGGTATAGCTATAAGCTTAACAACTATTGTCGGAATGTTTTATGGTGCTAAAGAATTTGACAAAATTTTATCAGTAGTATCTTATGGAATTGTCAGAGCAGTTATTATAACAACAATTAGCGTATTATTGTTTTTTGTTTTAGCGAGCAATATCTTACCTATTTTCAGTACAAACCTTTTAGTAATTGATATTGGAGTAACTTACTTAAAAATTATCATTTTAGCGTATCCGGCTGTAGGAATAAGTGTAATTTGCTCAAGAGTTTGTCAGGCTCTTGGACAAGGAATACCTTTACTAATTACTACTATAACCAGAGTAATTTTATTGACAGCGCCTATGTCATATTACTTTTATTTAATAGGTAAGCCAATTGAGTGGGTATGGTATTCACAAGTCTTTGCAATTTTAATTGCAGCAGCAATCTCATATTTTTGGATGAGGTTTTATTTTGCAAAGTTTAATATTGTTAGATCTCAGCTAAAAAGTTAATTTATTGTCATGAGAATTTTAGAAAATCTGTCTGAAGCTAAGGAATTAATTGGTCAAGAACTTGGAGTAAGTGATTGGCAAAGAATAAATCAAAGACAAATATCAAGATTTGGAAAAGTCACAGGAGATGAACAGTGGATTCATATGGCTCCTATTAGAGCAAAGCTTTTATCACCGTTTAAAACTACAATTGCTCATGGTTTTCTTGTGCTTTCATTGCTTCCAAAGTTTTTAGAAAAAACTTACTCAATAAAATCAGCAAAAATGGGTGTAAACTATGGATTAAATCGCGTTAGATTCACTGCACCTGTTCCTGTTGGAAGCTACGTCAGAGGAAGAGTATTGTTAAAAGATTATCAAGATATTAAGAATGGTGCAAAATTAACGGTTGAAGTTACAGTAGAACTCAAAGACAATGAAAAGCCAGCCTGTGTAGCAGAACAGGTATTTTTAATCTACGAGTAGTATTAAAGGGGAGGGAAGTATTTCTAATCTATATTTAATCAGACATGGTCAAGCATCCTTTGGAGAGAAAAACTACGATAATTTGAGTAAAAAGGGTGTTAAGCAATCAATTGCTCTTGGAAAAAAATTATTAAAAAATAATATATCTTTTGATCAGACAATTATAGGGCCACTAAAAAGACATCAACAAACTTTTGATGGTATTAATAAAGGATATGAAGGGGATTTAAATAATCCGATAATTATTGATGAGTTTGCTGAAAATCAATTAATGGAAATTGCTCAGCACTTTATTCCCAAAATGTTAAACACAGACAAAAATATTAAAGAAATTTTTAATGCAGTTCCTTTTTGGAAGCGTAAACGAAAATTTTTAGAATATTTTAATATTATTGCAAAACAATGGATCAATAATGAACTTGATTTATCAGAAAAAGGATTTGAAAGTTACGATATTTTTAGAGATAGAGTTAGAGTGGCAAAAAGTAAGGTATCATCTTTAATGAGTACAAATAAAAATACAATGGTTGTTTCATCAGGGGGTGCTATCACTGGTGTTTATGCTGAATGTCATCCATTAACAAATGATGAAATAATGAAATTAAATTTTAAAATAAAAAATGCTTCAATAACATTGTTTAAGAAAGAAAATGATACTTTTACATTAGAGACATTTAATCGTAGTTTAATACCTAGATATTTAGAAACATACATTTAGAGGAAATTATGGCCTTGCCAAATGAAAAATTTGAAGAAATAAAATCAAAAATTCTGAATTTTGTCGATAGAGAAATGGTTGCATATGAAGATGATTTTAATATAAACCATAAATTTGCTGATCATTTACCGTTTCTTGAAGAAAAAAGAAATATTGTAAGAGAAATGGGATTATTTGCACCTCAAATCTCAAAAGAGAATGGAGGATTAGGACTAAGCCTTCATCAACTTGGTCAAATCTATGAAATTCTTGGTAAAACTTTTTATGGTCTCTATGTATTTAATTGTCAAGCACCTGATGCTGGTAATATGGAAATACTTATTGAGCATGGAACTGAATATCAAAAAGAAACATTTTTAAAACCGCTAGTTGAGGGAAAAGTAAGAAGTTGTTTTTCAATGACTGAGCCTGAATTTGCAGGATCTAATCCTGTTATTATGGGTACAACTGCTGTAAAAGATGGTTCAAATTATATTATAAACGGTCATAAATGGTTTACTTCCTCAGCAGATGGTGCTGAATTTGCAATTGTGATGGTTATTACAGACCCAGACCATGAAAATCCTTATATGAGAGCTTCTCAAATTATAGTCCCAACCAAAACAAAGGGTTTTAATTTTATAAGAAATATTTCAGTAATGGGTGATGAGGGAGATGGTTGGAATGCGCACGCAGAAATTATTTATGATAATTGTATCGTTCCTCAAGAAAATGTTTTAGGTCCTGTAGGAGCTGGATTTAAAATTGCTCAAGATAGACTTGGACCTGGAAGAATTCATCATTGTATGAGATGGATTGGAGAATGCGAAAAGGCATTTGATATGATGTGTGAAAGGGCAGCTTCAAGAGAGCTTGCTCCAGGAAAACCGCTTGCTATGAAGCAAACAATTCAAAATTGGATAGCTGAGTCAAGAGCTGAAATTAATGCTTCTCGCTTATTAGTATTAGATGCTGCTAAAAAAATTGATAAAGTTGGTGCTTATGCTGCTAAAGTTGAAATTTCTACGATTAAATTTTATGTAGCTCAAGTTCTTCAGAATGTTCTTGATAGAGCTGTTCAAGTTCATGGTGCTTTAGGAATGACAGATGATACTCCACTTGCTTCATTATATAGACATGAAAGATCAGCTAGAATTTATGATGGAGCAGATGAGGTTCATAAGTCAAGAGTTGCAAAAGAAATAATGAAACAATACTTAAAGTAGAGTTTAAAAGTTTTGAGAGTTCCTCTAAAGCTTAAATTCTATTATTTTTTATCTCATTTTATTCAGAATAAAAAAACTCCAAATTTTTCAATGGACATTCCTAGAGATATTCGTGATGGAGAAGAATTCTCTTTAGAAAAACTTAAAAAGTATCTATCTGAAAATAGTATCTCTAATGAAAATCTATCTTTAAAGCAATTTCCTAGTGGGTATTCAAATTTAACTTATTTTCTTGAATCATCATCAAAACAGTTTGTATTACGAAGACCGCCTTTCGGTGCAAAAAGCTTGCAAGGTGGTCACGATATGTTACGAGAGTATAATGTTTTAAAAAATTTAAAATCTCAATTTAGTAAGGTTCCAGATGTATTCCTTTACTGTGAAAATGATGATATTTTAGGAGCTCCATTCTATTTAATGGAAAGGGTTGAAGGTTATATTATTCGTCCTAATCTTCAACAAAAAGACTCACCGGGTTCAGATATAATTCAAAACGTTTCTAAGTCTCTTGTATCTACCTTAGTAGAATTACATAATGTAAATATTGAACAAGCTAATTTGAAAGATCTTGGAAACATTAATGGTTATGTCAAAAGACAAGTTGAGGGATGGATAAAAAGGTATAATCACTCAAAGACTGATACTATAGTAAACATGGATTTTATATCATCATGGTTGTATGAAAATCAACCTTCTGAAGTTGGGAGTTCTATCGTTCACAATGATTTTAAATATGATAATCTTGTTTTAGACAAAGACGATTTCTCAAAAATTTCAGCTGTACTGGACTGGGAGATGGCTACCATTGGCGACCCATTTATGGATCTTGGAACTACTCTTGGTTACTGGGTTGATAAAAATGATTTACCAGAGCTGAAATTATTTCAGTTAAGTGCAACTACTCTAGATGGCAATCCTTCAAGAGAAGGCATATTAGAATTGTACGAAAAGGAATCTGGAAAAAGTATTAGTAATCCAGTGTTTTATTATGTCTTTGGATTATTTAAAATAGCAGTCATAGCACAACAAATTTATTTTAGATATAAAAAAGGTTATACAAAAGATAGGAGATTTAGTTTACTGAACTTAGCAGTAATGTCATTGTCAATAATGGCTAAGCAAGCAATAGTTAAAAATAGATTAAGTGATTTGTTTGAATAAAAAAAAGGCCTTCAAAAGAAGACCTTTTTTTAATTAAAATGAATTGATTATTTTGTATCCATCTTAGCAGCAGCATAAACAATCATACCGATAAGAATTTTATTTACAAAATCAGCTAAATTGTATACTTGGTTAGTTAAGTCTGGATCTACACCACCACCGAAGTAGCCTAATGCGTATCCAAGTGGATAAATTAACCATCCAAATGTTACAATTTTCTTCATTCCGTCGAATGCGTAAGCAGCAGCAGCGTTCTTAGAACCTGCGTTAACTTCAGCAGCTTCACCTGACCAGATTTCTCTTAACATTAGTCCCCAGAAGAGCATTCCGCCAACAAAACCTGTAGTTGAATTAATAGCAGCTACGTGACCTGTTTCCCCTAAATAACCAAAAGTTAACATTAAAGCAGAAAATCCTAAAAGTCTGTGAAGTACACCTACACTAACAGCAGTTACAGCTGCAAGTACGATGTAGAATTCGACCATTTGAAGAGGAACAGTAATTAACCAATCAATGTATCTAATTGATACAACATCAGTCATGTCCATGTTACCTCTCATATAATAGTAATGAACAGCAGCAATAAAGCAAACCATACCTGAAACTGATAATGCAGTTTTCCATTTAGGGTTTACATTATCTCTTTCTAACCAAAGAAAAAGACCGGCTGCTAGTAAAGCCATGTTTGTTACAAAAAATGTAAACGTTGTAAAGTCCATGTATTATACCTCTTTTTTGTTAAATTCAAATGAATATAAAGCAAAAATTATTTAAAACTCAAATTATTTTAAAAATATGTTAAATAAAGAATTTCAAGAAATATATGAAAAAATCGAGGAATCAATGATAGATGCTCTTAAAAATTCTGCACATCCATTCAGAACATTTTCTCTTGCAAGCATAGACGACAAAATGCCTAGTCTAAGAACTGTAGTATTGAGAGACTTTTCAATAGATAGTCGATTTCTTGATTGTCATTCAGATCTAAGAAGTCCTAAAGTTGATGAGTTAAAAAAGAATAATAAATTTTCAGCTTTATTTTATTCAACAGAAAAAAAAATACAATTAAGATTTAAAGGAGAAGTTGAAATTTTCCATAAAAATTCAATTACAAAGCAAAGATGGGACATTGTAACACCTTCTTCAAAACGATGTTATATGGGACCATTTAGCCCATCAGAATCTCTTGAAGAATATCATCCTAATATTCCAGATGATGTCAAATTTAAAAATCCTTCCGAGCAAGAGTCTTACGATGGGTATAATAATTTTGTAATTATCAGATGTCATTTCCATGAAATTGATTTTCTTAAATTGAAATATAGCGGACATCAAAGGTGTAAGTTTATTTTTGATGAAGAAAATATTAAAGTCAAATGGGTAGCTCCATAAAATGAAAGGAACAATTATTATAATGACATTGCTTGTCATTTTTGGAACTTTTTTTAACTTTTTAACGATTAAACGCTATCTAAGAAAAAAACAAGATGAAGAAAAGTAAATTAATTCTATTATTTTTTGTAGTAACTTTTTCTATGAATTTTTGCTCAAAAAATGTTGATGTTGTAAGTATGAATGAATTTCAAGATAAAATTCTTGATCAAAAAACAATAGTGCTTGATGTAAGAACTGAAGAAGAGTACTATGGACCTCTTGGACACATTGAAGGTGCAATCTTAATTCCAATCAATGAACTTGAGAATAGACTTGTAGAGCTAGATGAATATAGAGATGATACTATTTATGTTGTATGCAGAAGTGGTAACAGATCTGGATTTGGAAAAGATATTTTAAATAATA
>CBFHKL010000002.1:51503-54224 GCA_965656415.1 uncultured bacterium | reverse complement strand
GAATATAGAGATGATACTATTTATGTTGTATGCAGAAGTGGTAACAGATCTGGATTTGGAAAAGATATTTTAAATAATAATAATTTTGATGCAATAAATGTCGATGGTGGTATGTTACAATGGAAGGCTAATAATGAAAGATAAGCAAGAGTTAATTACATTTTATAAGAAGTCTTTAATTACAATTCTGTTGATTTTAAGTATTTTATTTATTCCATTTTTTTTCTATGCGAGTTAAGCAAAAATATATAATAGATTTTGCCAAAGGGATAACATGGCTTTTAGTACTTTATTTGATTTATTTTTTCAATCAAACAGGTAATCTTACTGCATGGATATATTTTTGTTTGCATGGATCATATGGTATTATGTGGGTGTTAAAAAGTTATATTTTCCCAGATAAAACTTGGGAAAGTAGAGTTGGAATCCCATATGCTTCATTAATTTTAATTGGACTAATCTTATATTGGTTTCCTGCATTCATTATAACTTCCACTAGCCATCAAGCATCATTAGAGATAATAGTATTAGCAATATGCACTTTTTCAATTGGAGTATTTTACCATTTTGCTTCTGATATGCAGAAATTTATTTTTCTAAAAAACCAGTCAGGCTTAATAACTGATGGTTTTTGGAAACAGTGTAGACACCCAAACTACTTTGGAGAATTATTAATCTATCTAAGCTTTGTAATCATGGTTCTTGAAACATCTTTATGGTGGATACCATCATTAATTTTGTTGCTATTTATTGTAGCGGTCTGGATACCTAATATGATTAAAATTGATAAATCCCTTTCAAGATATGAAGAGCATAAATCGTACAAAAAGAAAACAGCTTTTATTATACCCTATATCTTATAATGAAATCCAAAACTATAATATTTTATGATGGAGTATGTTTTGTATGCTCTAGTGCAATTAAAACCTTAATTAGAATGGATAAAAAAAATATCCTATATTTTAGTCCGTTACAATCAAACTTTGCAAAATCAACCATTGACAAAAAATATTTAGAAAAAATGGACACTGTGATTGTCAAAACAAATGATCAGGTTTATACAAAATCTAGCGCTGCTTTTATTGTTCTTGAAGTGCTTAGAAACCCTTTGAGATATTCATTTTATTTAGTTCCACGAATATTTGCTGATTTTATCTATGACTTTGTAGCAAAAAGAAGATATAGCTGGTTTGGAAAAAAAGAAGAATGTATTTTTCCAATGAATAACCCAAGATTTTTAATTGATTGATGAAAAAAGAGCAATTTTCCAGATTTTATAGTTTACAGACAAGATGGTATGATGAAGATATGCTTGGTCATATTAATCATGGTACAGCTGTAGCTTATTTTGAGGATGCAAGAGTAAGACATGCTCATGATATAGGGCTTTTCCCATACGAAAATGATAAATTTCCTTTCATTGTAGCCTCAATGACATTTAATTTTTTAAAGCAAATCAAGCATCCAAAAAATTTAAGTGTTGGACTTAAAATTTCAAGAGTTGGTGGAAAAAGTTTTGATTATGAATATGGTTTATTCATGGAAAATGATGATGAATGTGCTATTTCATGTAAAATGACAATGGTTTGTTTTGATTTTGCCAATCAAAAAAGTGTACAAGTTTTTGAAGAAATTAAAAAAGAGTTTGAAGGGGAAACAAAATGAATATTACTATTGAAAACAATATCAAAATCATCAAAATGGGTGACAAAGGACCTAATTTGCTCAGTGTTGATAGAGCACAAAAAATTATTCAAGAACTCAATTATGATGATTGTAAGGCAGTAATTATTTTAGGAAACAATAAAGTTTTTAGTGCTGGGCTTAACCTTAAAGATTTATCTAATGCAAAAGATCCAAAAGAGGTTTCCGTAATTTTTAGTACTTTAGCTAATCTTTTAAACGCTTGTAGAGAATTTCCTGGACCCGTAATTAGTATTGTTGGAGGTCATGCTATTGCTGGAGGATGTTTATTAGCTCTTGCTTCCGATTATAGATATGGTATGCACGGATTGCATAGAATGGGATTAAATGAAATGGCTATTGGGATTGACTTACCTCCAGATATGCTAAAAATTATTTCTCATTCCATTAGCAGAGATAACCTTTTTGAAGTTGCAACACAATGTAAAATGTATACACCAAGTGAAGCATTAAAAAAGGGATTAATAAATGAAGTGGTTGGAAATAGATTTTCTGGCAAAAGAAAGGCAACTTCATCAGCATTAGTCAAGGCAAAGAAATTAGCAGAATTCTATATTAATGCAGGAGAGCCTTTTGTTAGGCTCAAACAGTCTTTAATGCATGACACAGATTTTGATTATCAAACTTTAATCGATAATTGGTTTAGCCCATCAACTCAAGAAAAGGTAAAGTCTGTAATGTCATCTCTAGCAAAAAAATGAATATAATTGTTGCAGGTGGTACAGGATTTATAGGAAAAAAGATTGTCCATTCATTTGTTGAGAATGGATTCAATGTTTGTGTTTTAACAAGAAATGCATCAAAACATAAAACAACATTTTCTAAAAATGTAACAGTTGTTGAATGGTCCACGGTTAACCCTAATCTTTTAAGAGACATAAATATTCTTGTAAAATTAAATGGAGAAAAAGTTGATCAATTATGGACAAAGTCAGTTAAAAGAAAAATTTTAGATAGCAGAATTGATTCAACTAAAATGTTATTTGATTTTTGCGTAAAAAATGAAATTGTTCCCAA
>CBFHKL010000002.1:49299-51359 GCA_965656415.1 uncultured bacterium | reverse complement strand
TGTTTTTGAAGATATCGACATAATTCAATTGAGAATTGGTGTTGTTTTAAGAAAAAAGATTATAAATCTTTTATCATTAAATTTATTATTCTCAATTCCTATACCAGGCAATAAAAATTATTATTTTCCTTGGGTACACGTCGATGATATTGTTGGATTTACTAATCATGCTATTTCCAAAAATTTACGAGGCCCTTTTAATTTAGTTGGTTCGGATCTCAAAACTCATGAAGAATTTTTTAAATCAATAATAAGGCATAAAAAAGGTATAATTCCTTGGGTCATTTTTCTTCCTAATTTTTTAGTTAAACTTTTATTTGGTCAAATGAGTGAAATGTTTCTTTATGGCCCTAAAACCAAGCCAGTTAGAACATTGGAAAGTAATTATCAGTTTAAATATCCAAACATAAAAGACTGCTTATCAAATTTAACAGAATAAATACCTTGGAAAATTTTTAAAATTTGGTAAATTTTGTGCTGTGAAATACTTTAATATTTTATCAAAAGGACTATCCCATTGACTGCTAAAAAAATCTCAAAAAAACTATCTAAAGAACTTCAAAATCTTGAATCTATGGGTCCTGACGCCCACGCTGTTGAAGTAGAAAAAGAGTTAAATGCTGAAGAAAAAAGAAAGAATGCTCTTGGTAGAGCTGATGAAAGAATTAAAAGGTCTAAGGTGTCTAGCGGTACTATTAGTATGTATTTATCTGAAATTTCTCAATATGAACCTTTATCTCCAGATAAGGAAGTTGAGCTTGCAGTATTAATTGACAAAGGCGATAAAAGAGCAATGAAAGAATTAGTTGAGGCAAACCTAAGATTTGTTGTTTCTGTTGCCAAGAAATATCAAGGTAATGGTTTATCATTATCAGATATTATCAATGAAGGAAATCTTGGTTTAATTAAGGCCGCTAAAAGATTTGACCCTTCAAGAGGTTTCAAATTTATTTCGTATGCTGTTTGGTGGATTAGACAGGCAATTTTACAGGCATTAGCAGAGCAAGGAAGGCTAATAAGATTACCTCTAAATAGGGTTGGTACTATTACAAAAATTACAAAGGCCGCTGAAAAGCTTGAAGCTGAGATGGGTCGCCCTCCAAAAGTTGAAGAAATAAGCCATCAACTTGATGTAAAAACTGAAGAAGTATTTAATGCTTTGCAATATTCTAGAAGGCATAGCTCTCTGGATGCTCCTTTTGCTGAAGGAGAAGATAGTTCTTTAATCAATGTTATTGAAGATGAGCAAGAAAAAGATCCTGATAATAAAGTAATGGATACATCAATGAAAGAAGAAATTGCTTCCGCACTAAGTACATTAACTGAAAGAGAACGTTCAGTTATTGAAATGTATTTTGGAATTAATCGTGATAGATCTTTTACTTTAAATGAAATTGGAGAGCAATTTAGTTTGACTAGAGAAAGAGTAAGACAGATTAAAGAAAAAGCTATTAGAAGATTAGCACATAAGACAAGAAGCGAACCTTTAAGAGTTTATCTTGGACAGTAGTTTGAATACAATCTCTATTTTATTTCCTATTTTTCCAATTATCTTGATTATGCATATCCACACTGTTGTCAATGCATTTCAACTTAGAAAGTCAATTATGAATAAAGAGCTTGACTCTCGATGGTTAAAATACATGCCAGGATGGGAAAAAATTCCATTAAATATTCAAGCTTCAAGAGAGCTTTACAAAAATCTTTTTGAAGCTCCTTTACCTTTTATAGTATACTGTTTATTTGCATATACTGTAAGTCATGTTACAATGTTAAATCTCTTTTTAGCGTGGCTATATGTTGCTTTTAGAGTTTGGCATTACTACGTAAGAATATCTAATCCAAAAATTTCAAAAAGAAGAGTTCCTTTTCAATATTCATTGGTTGTCACGTTCATTCTTTGGTCAGAATTATTCATTTTTTTAGTAAAATAATTTTATAGCAGAACTGTTTTCGAAGTTGTATAATCTTTTGAAGTGGCAAAAAAACCAAAAATTGCAATTGTTGGAAGACCTAATGTAGGTAAATCTACGCTTTTTAATAAGCTTTCTGGGAAAAGA
>CBFHKL010000002.1:47632-49200 GCA_965656415.1 uncultured bacterium | reverse complement strand
ACGTCTATTGTTGACCAGATGGAAGGTGTAACCAGAGATAGAGTCTATTCTTCAGCAGAGTGGTTATCACAGGAGTTCAATATTATCGACACTGGCGGATATGTTAGTTCAAATGAAGATGTATTTAATGAAAAAATTAAAGAACAGATTTCAGCTGCATTGAATGAGTGTCATGGAATTATTTTTCTTGTCGACGGCAAAGATGGATTAAATCCTAATGATCAATTTTTATCAAAGCTTGTAAGAAAATCTGGAAAAAAATTCGTTATGGGGGTTAATAAGTGTGATACTCCAGAACACAGTTCTAGAAAAGATCAATTCTTTGATATTGGTTTTGAAAATCCAATTCCAATATCAGCCTTAAATGGTGCTGGAGTTGGAGATATGCTTGATAATCTTTTTGAATCAATTGATTTTAATATGATATCACAATCTAACGACAATACAGATTGTTCTATCACAATAGTAGGAATGCCAAATGTTGGTAAATCTTCATTGTTAAATGCTTTAATCCAAAGAGAGCAAGCTATTGTATCTGATATTGCAGGAACTACAAGAGATTCAGTAGATACAATTATTAAATGGCATGGAAAGGACATTAAAATTGTTGATACTGCCGGACTTAGAAAGAAGAGCAAAGTTGATTCCGATATAGAATTTTACAGTTCTTTAAGAGCTATGGATTCACTCTTGAGATCAGATCTTGTTTTACTAGTAGTTGACGCTGAGAAAGGATTTACCAAACAAGAAAAAACTATAGCTAAAGAGGTTATTAAAAAAGGTAAAAGAATGGTAATTCTTGTCAATAAATGGGATTTAGCATCAGGAACAAACGTTTCTGCTGAGTTATATAAAGAAGACATGTTTATGGAATTCAAAGATTTGCAGCATTATCCTATTTTATTTGTTTCTGCGCTCACCAAAAGGCGAGTATCAAATATTCTAGAAAAAGCTTGGGAAACTTTTACTAAACAAAGAGAAAAATTATCCACCAAAGAATTGAATATATGGATTGATAAAGCAGTAAGAAATTATCCTCCACCTGCTACACAGGGAAAATCAATAAAAATAAAATTTGTAGAACAGGTACAGCAGTCTCCACCAATCTTTGCACTTTTTAGTAACTATCCAAAATTAATTTCTATTCAATATTTGAGGTATCTTCATAACCAACTGAGGGAATCATTTGATTTAAATGGGATTACTATTAAGTTTTCTTTAAGGAAAGGTTAATGAACAAAAAACAAATTTATAGTTGGGCTTTATACGATTGGGCAAACTCTGCTTTTGCTACCACGGTTATGGCAGGATTCTTCCCAATTTTTTTCTCTCAATACTGGTCAAATCCAGATAATTTATCTATAAGCACATTTTATTTAGGTTTAGGAAATTCAATTGCTTCATTAATTGTTGCTTTACTTGCACCAATTCTAGGAGCAATTGCAGATAGAGGTAGTTTTAAGAAAAAATTTCTTATCTTTTTTGCATTTTTAGGCATTGTAATGACCTTAAGTCTTGGGTTTGTTGCTCAAGGGATGTGGCCTATTGCTCTTTTAGTTTATATTTTT
>CBFHKL010000002.1:46226-47534 GCA_965656415.1 uncultured bacterium | reverse complement strand
TTTAGGCATTGTAATGACCTTAAGTCTTGGGTTTGTTGCTCAAGGGATGTGGCCTATTGCTCTTTTAGTTTATATTTTCTCAACAATAGGATTTTCTGGAGCAAATATTTTTTATGATTCATTACTTCCTTCTGTTTCAACTGAAGAAAATGTTGATCATGTTTCTGCATTAGGTTTTTCATTAGGGTATCTAGGTGGCGGTGTATTAATTATTATTAATTTTCTAATGATTTCATACCCGACCTATTTTGGATTAATAGATGCAATAGAAGCAACAAAATATGCATTTATTTCTGTTGGTGTTTGGTGGGCATTATTTTCAATTCCCTTAATTTTGTTTGTTAAAGAGCCAAAATTTCATGAAAGTGAAAGCATTTCTGACTCAGTAATAAATGGATTAGTTCAGTTCAGGAATACTTTCAATGATTTAAAAAAATTGAAAGTAGTAGCTACATTTCTTTTAGCTTATTGGCTTTATATTGATGGAGTTGATACTGTTGTTAGAATGGCAGCAAATTTTGCTTTTACTTTAGGTTTTGATCAAGCATCTATAATGGGTGCACTTGTATTAATTCAACTTGTAGCTTTCGTTGCAACGCTATTATATATTAAGCTTGCAAATTATATTGGACTAAAAAATGGGATATATCTAGGAATTTTAGGTTACTGCTTCATTCTTTTTGCAGGATATTTCGTTGAGAGTATTACCCATTTTTATGTAGTTGCATTACTTATTGGATGCTTCCAGGGCGGAATTCAATCAATCAGTAGAAGTTTATATTCGAGAATAATTCCTGAAAAGAAAGCTGCAGAGTTTTATGGTTTTTATAATATGCTAGGAAAATTTGCTGCAGTATTCGGTCCAGTTTTAATGGGTACTGTTACATTGCTTTTAAGCAATGTCTTTAACGATGAAATCAAAGCAGCACGATTTGGCTTATTATCAATTATTATTTTATTCATTTTGGGTGGTTATGTATTTTCAAAAGTTGATATTAAAGAAGGTGAAACCATTGCAAAAAATCTTTGATTTTTAGAATTGTAATTTTTTACAAATTTTACTAGTTTTGAGTTCAATTTTTAAGGGGGAAAATCATTTTAAACTTTTCGAAAGAAATTTCTAGTTCAGGATCTGAAATTTTTTCTGAAGATGCGCTAAATTTTTTAGAAAAAGTTCATCTTAAATTCAATGATAAAATTGAAAAACTAATCCATGAAAGGAAAGAATATCAAGCTAAGGTAGATTCTGGAACCTTGCCAACCTTTGACCCTGAAACTGAAGAAATTAGAAAATCTGAATGGTCTATC
>CBFHKL010000002.1:0-46129 GCA_965656415.1 uncultured bacterium | reverse complement strand
TAAGGCCAATTCCAAACAATTTAAAAGACCGTAGAGTTGAAATTACTGGACCTGTTGATCGGAAAATGATCATTAATGCATTGAATTCTAACGTTAATGTTTTCATGGCAGATTTCGAAGATTCACTATCACCCACTTGGGAAAATGTTCAAAATGGATTAGTAAATATGCGCGATGCAGCACATAGAACGATTTCCTTTCAACATAGAGTAACTTTAAAAAAATATAATCTACGATCAAATCCTGCTATTCTAATGTGTCGAGTAAGGGGTTTACATCTCAAAGAAAAACATATTTCATGTAATGGAGTTTCAATTTATGGAGCTTTAGTTGATTTTGTAATGTATTTATATCACAATCATCAGGCTTTAGAAAAGTTTGGATCAGGTCCATATTTTTATATTCCAAAATTACAATCATATCATGAAGCTAAAATTTGGAGCGATATCATTTCATTTTGTGAGGATGAATTAAAATTAAGCAGAGGAACAGTTAGGGTGACATGTCTTATTGAAACTCTTCCAGCAGTATTTCAAATGGATGAAATTCTATATTATCTCAAAGACCATATTGTAGGTTTAAATTGTGGAAGATGGGATTATATTTTTAGTTTTATTAAAACCTTACAATCTTTACCTGATAAATTATTACCTGACAGAAATATTATTACTATGAATCAACCATTTTTAACAAGTTATTCAACATTGCTTGTACAAACCTGTCATAAAAGAGGTGCATTCGCAATGGGAGGAATGGCAGCTTTTGTTCCTTCCAAAAATCATGATGAAAATAGACAAATTTTACAAAAAGTTAGAGATGATAAATTATTTGAAATAAATAATGGTCATGATGGAACATGGATTGCTCATCCTGGTTTAGCAGATTATGTAAATGAAATTTATAAGGATAAGTTTAGTACTTTCCAAACAAATCAATTAGATTTTCATTCTTCAGAAGAAATTACGGCTAAACAGCTCTTAGAAGGTTGCAATGGTGTAAGTTCAGAAGAATGTCTTAGGTCTAACATCAGAATTTCACTTAAATATATTGAAGCTTGGATATCTGGATTAGGTTGCGTTTCTATTTATGGATTAATGGAAGATGCAGCTACAGCTGAGATATCTAGAACTTCAATATGGCAATGGATTAAACATAGAAATAAATTAGATAATGGAAAAATTGTCGATGAAAAATTGTTTAGAACTTATTTACATGAAGAACTTTTAAATATCAAAAATGAGGTTGGAATTGAAATTTTTGAAAATGGTAAATATAATCTATCAAAATCAATTTTTGAACAAATAACTTTATCTGAAAATGTTGAAGAATTTTTAACTACAAAAGCGTATGAGGAACTATAATGAATTTAAATGAACAAGTATTAGAACTAAAAAATGACTGGGAAATGAATGAAAGATGGGCTTATGTCAAAAGACCTTACTCAGCTGAAGAAGTTGTTAAGCTAAGAGGGTCGCTTCAGCCTGAATACACACTTGCAAGAATTGGCGCTGAGAAGCTTTGGAATATGCTTCATAATGAAGACTATGTGCATTGTCTAGGTACTCTAACTGGAGGACAGGCAGTTCAGGGCGTTAAGGCAGGTGCCAAAGCAATTTATGTATCTGGTTGGCAGGTAGCTGCTGATAATAACAGTGCTGAAGCAATGTATCCAGATCAATCTCTTTATCCAGTAGATTCTGTTCCATCTCTTGTAAAAAGAATTAATAGTTCATTTAAAAGAGCTGACCAAATAGAATGGATGAGCTCTAATGGAGAGCCAAAATTTGATTTTTTCACTCCAATTGTAGCTGATGCTGAAGCTGGATTTGGTGGTGTATTAAATGCATTTGAATTAATGAAAGCCATGATAAAGGCAGGTGCAGCTGGAGTACATTTTGAAGATCAGTTGGCTAGTGTAAAAAAATGTGGTCACATGGGCGGAAAAGTACTTGTTCCTACACAAGAAGCAATCAATAAATTAGTTGCAGCAAGACTAGCAGCAGATGTCTCTAATGTGCCAACATTGTTGGTAGCAAGAACAGATGCAAATGCTGCAGATTTGCTAACTTCAGATATTGATGAAAGAGACGCTGAGTTTGTTACAGGTGAAAGAACTTCAGAAGGTTTTTACAGAGTTAAATCAGGAATTAAACAAGCTATTTCAAGAGGTCTTTCTTATGCACCATATTCTGATTTATTATGGTGTGAAACTGGTAAACCAAATTTAGAAGAAGCTAAGCTTTTTGCTGAGTCAATTAAAAAAGATCATCCTGAATTAATGTTAGCTTATAATTGTTCTCCTTCATTTAATTGGAGAAAAAATCTTGATGATGCAACTATTGCAAAATTTCAAAGAGAGTTAGGAGCTATGGGATATAAATTCCAATTTATTACGCTTGCAGGAATTCACTCAATGTGGCATGGCATGTTTGACCTCACTAAAAATTATGTTAAAACTGGAATGACCGCATATGTTGAATTACAAGAAAAAGAATTTGCAGATCATGATAAAGGATATACTTTTTCTGCACATCAACAAGAGGTTGGTACTGGTTATTTTGATGAAGTAAATAACTGTATAGTCGGAGATCCATCAACAAGTGCGATGGATGGATCTACTGAAGAAGAACAGTTTTAAATTTTTTTGAAATAAAGTACTGAAAAGTCACAATTTTTTATAAATTATCCTCGTGAATAAAGTTTCAGAATTTTCAGAACTAGTACAACCTACTCATATTAACACTGCAGGTACTCTCTTTGGTGGATATATGCTATCATGGCTTGACCTAGCTGCAGCAAAAGCAGCATCTGAATTTCTTGAAGAGACTGATGCCTGGGGTTCAGTAACTAGAGCTTTAGACAAAGTTGAATTTAAAGAACCTGTATATCTTGGCGATTGGGTAAAATGCAAATCAACAATTATTGGAGCAGGAAACACATCTGTAAAAGTTCAAGTTAAAGCATTTGCAGAAAGTAAAGATCACGGAAAAAGACTGGCATGCACGGCTGATATAACATTTGTTGCAGTCATTAAAGATGAAAATGGTAAGCTAGTGAGTTTTAAACATAACTTGAGTTTGTAAAGGGAAAAAAATGGCACATATAAAGAATTTAAAGTTTTTAAAAAATCATAAGGATTTAATTGATGAAAATTATGGAATGGTAGCAGTACCAACATTTTCAGATGGTATGGACAAAGATTTAGCAAAATTATTTAAATCTCAAAATAAAACAGGAAAAGTTGGGGAACTTGTATTTGAAATCGATAATAATTCAAGAATTGTTTACTACGGCCTAGGAGACTCTTCAGAAAAAACACCAGAAAATTTTAGAAGAGCTGCAGGAGAAGTTGTAGGTTATGCATTGCAGCATAAGTATAGTGATATTGCTGTTGAATGTCCTGTTTCAAACGAAGGTGATTATTTTTGTCAAGCATTTGCTGAAGGTTTAATTCTTTCTAGTTATCGATTTTTAGATTATTTCACTGACGAGAGAGGTAAATACCATTTACAAAGTATTACAATGGTTGATGCTTGTAATCAAGATGCAGCAAAAAAAGGTGCAATTATTGCTAGCGCTGTATGTGACTCTAGAGATCTTGGTAATCATCCTGGGAATGTTACTACTCCATCTAGATTAGCAAATTTCGCTAAAGAAGTTGGTAAAAAAGGTAAAATGAAAGTTACTGTTTTTGATAGAGAAGAATTTACCAAAATGGGTATGGGTTCTTTCGCAGGAGTAGCTCAAGGAACTAATGAACCACCTAAATTTATAATTATGGAATATTTTGGAGGAAAGAAAAGTGAAAAACCAGTACTTCTTGTTGGTAAAGGTTTAACTTTTGATACAGGTGGAGTTTCTTTAAAACCTGGTCTTAACATGGATCAAATGAAATTTGATATGTGTGGTTCAGCGGTCGTTTTTGGTGTTATGAATGCAATAGCTGAATTACAACCTGATATCAATGTGGTAGCTATTGTCCCTTCAACACATAACATGCTTGGAGGATCAGCTTATAAGCCTGGAGATATTTTAACTGCATACAATGGTAAAACAATTGAAGTTTTAAACACAGATGCTGAAGGTAGACTAATTCTTGCTGATGCTTTAGCTTATGCAAGTAAGCAATATGATCCTGAATATATGTTAGATTTTGCCACACTTACTGGTGCTGTTGTTGTGACTCTCGGACATATTGCCACTGGTTTAATGAGTAATAATGATACTTTGGTAGAAAATATTAAAGTTTCTTCTGATAACACCGGTGAACATGTATGGCAATTACCTCTATGGGAGGAGTATTGTGATCAAGTAAAATCTGATGTTGCAGATGTTAAAAATTTAGGGTCTCCTGGACAGGCAGGTACTATTGCTGGGGCAGCATTTTTGAAAGCTTTTGTTGGAAAAGATATACCATGGGCTCACTTTGATGTTGCAGGTACTTCATATCATGTTGAAAATAGAAGTTATATTCAAAAAAATAGTGCTTCAGGTCAAGTAATAAGACTTGTACTTGATTTGCTTGGTGCATAATGAATAAACTAAAAGTAATTAATTCAATTCAGTTTTCTATTCAATTGATTACTGCATTACTTCTTCTGTATTTTTCATTGTTTTCTGATAATCCCATGCGTGCAATAATTCCGATTCTATTGCTAATTGGTTGGTCACTTGGTTTTTATCAAAGAAGAATTACTCGAAGACGCGTTAATAAGCTTAGAGCTTCTAATAGCAAAGATATCTTACATGAAGGATAATAATGAACGAATTGTTTAAAAACGATATTACTTTAGATCAAGAAAATCATAAATATATTTTAGATGATAGTCCTGATTTTAAGTTTTCAAGTGTAACTGAGTTTATCCATTTTTTCTTTGAAAAATTTGATCAAGAAAAAGTAGCTACTAAGTTAATTAATACGAATCCAAAGTATAGCGGAAAAACTATTAGTGAAGTTCTTAAAGAGTGGGGCAAAGGAGCTGAAAGAGGAACAATAGTTCATAATGAGTTAGAAATGTTTATTAAGGAAAATGTTACTCCTAAGCACAAAATGTCAATTACAGGTGTTAGATGGTTAAAAGAAAAACAAAAAAATGAGCATAATACCTTTTTCTCGGAAGTTGTTGTTTATTCTAAAGAGTTAGGTATAGCAGGAACGATTGATTTGCTTGTATATAACAGTGATCAAAACATGTATCATTTAGTAGACTGGAAAACCAATAAGAGAATTGATAAGAATTCATTCAGGAAGAAAAAAGGAATACTTCCATCATCTCAACATTTAGATGACTGTAATTTCAATCACTACTCCTTACAACTTTCATTTTATAGGTATATTCTTGAACGCTACTATGGGTTAGAGGTAGGTAGTCAAACTTTATTTCATTTAAAAGAAAATGACACTTATAAAATTTTTAATGTAGAATATAAAAGCGAAGATCTAATAAATATGCTTCGCGAAAAAGAATTAATCTAAAATAAAATATATTATATCGATAAGAGTATATAGAAATAAATACCCTATTACTTCAATCAATACACCATTGATTCTACTAATTTTTACTAATACTTTTTCGCCTATTTCAGGTTTCTTGTATTTAAAGATATTTGGAATTAATCTCGGAGTGGATTTCATGTAATATTCAAATTTTTCTCCATGATTATTTCTAAGTTTTATTTCTTCGTTAGCAATTGTTGGAATATGAAATACAATAAAGATTATAAGCAGAGCTAAAGGAAGATAAATAGCTTTTAGCGCTAAACTAAAACCAAGCAACATTATTAAGCTAAAAAAATATAATGGATTTCTTACCATTGAAAAGGGTCCATTAGTAATCAAATTTTTTGTTTTGTTTCCTTCAATGTATAGTGAAGCCCAAATTCTTCCGAATGAACCAAAAACAACTAGTATAAAGCCTAAAATACTCATTTGTAGAGATTCGATAGTGGTTAATTCAAGAGTATAGGCTCTGAAGTCATTATCTTGAATGGATAAAACTATTAGAAGTAAAATAGAAATTCTTAAAAAATACATCCTATATTTTGCTAAAAATTTCATTATGATTTATTTAATATTAATTCTCTTTTCCTGAATTAGTTCACACCCAGGAATATCTTCACCATTTTTTAGTGATTCTTTTATTTTATCTTTATTTAATAATTTAGTTTCTTTTTTCTGAAAGAATTCTTCAGGTATTTTTTCTTCATCGACAATATTTACTTTTACAGGATTTTTATACATTGAAATAATTATATCATCACCTTCAATCTTTTCAGTATTTGTTTTTTCAAAATTAATTCTAAGATAATCCTTTAATCTTGAAATTTTCTTTTCCAAAGAAGCTCTACGATCTTTTTGATTTTTTTCAACTTCTTTAATACCGATAGCCAAATGTTCAAGATTTCTAATATATTTAGCTACGTTAGTTGATTTTAATTTGAATTCACCCTCAATTGATTCTATTTCTTTGATTAAGTCTGAATTATCATGATCTAGTAAGTTATCTAAAGATTTTTCAAATTCATTTGCGATATCATAGAGCGTTAATTTTGACATGATTTAATATAGAAAAAAAAATAAAAGAAGTTTATAATTCTTTTACTTCTTTAAGTAAATCATTTAGCATGTCTTTTGCATCACCAAAAACCATAATAGAATTATCATAGCCAAATAATTCATTTTGAACTCCAGCAAAACCAGGATTCATACTTCTTTTGTTAATAATTACAGTTCTTGATTTGTCTACATTTAAAATAGGCATACCATAAATTGGACTAGATTTATCGTGTCTAGCTGCAGGATTTACTACATCATTTGCACCAAGGATAAGTGCAACATCACAATCCTCAAATTCTGGATTAATTTCATCCAAATCTTTTAAAACATCATAAGAAACATTTGCCTCAGCAAGTAGAACATTCATGTGACCAGGCATTCTTCCAGCAACTGGATGAATCGCATACAAAACTGTTTTACCCATCGCTTCAAGAGATTCTGCTACTTCTCTTGCAACATGCTGTGCTTGAGCAACTGCAAGTCCATACCCTGGAACAATAATAATTTTTTCTGCGGCATCTAAGATCATAGCTGCTTCAGTTGTTGAATAGCTTTTAATATTCATTTCTTTTCCATCTGTGCTTCCACTGTCGGATTCAGCTCCAACTGCACCAAATATTACGTTAGCAAGAGAACGATTCATTCCTTTACACATAATATTTGTTAAAATTAATCCTGAAGCTCCTACAAGAGATCCGCTAATAATAAGGGCATTGTTACCGATTAAAAATCCTGTGGCTGCTGCAGCAATTCCTGAATATGAGTTCAAAAGTGAAATCACAACTGGCATATCTGCACCGCCAATTGGGATAGTAAGACCCACTCCAAGTATCAGTGCAAGAATAACTACCACAAAAAATGCATTTAAATATCCACTATAAATTGATGAATCAAAAAACAAACCAGGAGCTAATATTAAAGAAACTGAAAGAATAGCAATAACAGCATTAATAGCCTGTTGGCCTTTAAATGTAATAGCCCTTCCTGAAATAAATCCTTGAAGTTTTCCAAATGCAACAAAACTACCAGTAAAAGTCAAAGATCCAATAAAAACACTCAAACAAACAATAATGAATGGACTGTTTGGAGATGATAAAAATTCTGAAGATGCAACAAAAGCAGATGCTGCTCCGCCAAGACCATTAAAAATAGCAACCATTTGAGGCATTTCAGTCATTTGAACTCTAGTTGCAAAAATTAATCCAATAACTGCCCCAATACCAACTCCGGTAAGTATCAATACGAAATCAAATTCTTTTCCTGGATATGTCAAGGTGGCTATAATAGCAATTAACATACCAAGTGAAGATAATAGATTTCCACTTCTAGCAGTCTTTGGGTGCGATAATCTTTTAATACCTAAAATAAATGCTACTGCAGATACTAAATAAAGAATATTTGTTATTTGAATAGGTTCCATTTTTACTTCTTTTTAAACATTTTTAACATTCTATCTGTAACAAGAAAACCACCAACTACGTTTATAGTTGCACAAATTAAAGCAGCTAAGCCAATATATTTACTTGCATCTCCTGCATCTACCAATATTGCAAGAATTGCACCAACAATAGCAATCCCCGAAATAGCATTTGAACCAGACATTAATGGTGTATGTAATGTAGGTGGAACTTTGTTAATAATTTCATTTCCAACAAATACTGCAAGTATGAAAATTGTAATTAAGCTAACGATATCGATTTGCATTACATTGACTCCTTAGTTGGTTGATGTCGAACTTCGCCATTTTCAATAAATAACATTCCATCGATAATTTCATCTTCTTTATCAAGTACAAATCCTTCTTCTGAATGACAGTGATCAATAATAGCCTCAATATTTTTTGAGAAAAGTTGGCTAGAGTGATAAGCCATAGTGCTTGGTAAGTTTGAATTACCATCAATTAATACGCCATTATGATTGACAATTTCGTTTTCTTGAGTCAATTCACAGTTACCACCATTTTCAGAAGCTAAATCCATAATAACCGAACCTGGTTTCATAGATTCTACCATGCTTTTTGGTATCAACATTGGAGCAGGTCTGTTAGGAATTAAGGCAGTAGTAATAACTATATCTGACTTACTAACTCTTTCTTTCATTAATTCTTGTTGTTTTGCTTTATATTCTTCGCTGGTTTCCGATGCATAACCTCCAGAACCAACACCATCATCTGAATTACTATCAACTTCAATAAATTTTGCACCTAAGCTTTCAACCTGCTCTTTTACTTCCGGTCTTACATCAAATGCTTCAACTTGAGCTCCCAATCTTTTAGCAGTTGCAATAGCTTGTAATCCAGCAACACCAGCACCTATTACCAAAGTTCTTGAGGGAGAAATTGTTCCAGCAGCAGTCATTAGAAGTGGCATATATTTTCCAATATGATTTGAACCAATTAAAACTGCTTTATAACCTGCAATGTTAGCTTGAGAACTAAGCACATCCATTTTTTGTGCCAAAGTAGTTCTTGGAAGCAAATTTAAAGAGAATGCAGACGCTTTTTTATTAGCTAATTTTTTAACACAATCAATTTCTTTAATTGTTTGTAAAAGAGAAATAAATAGTGTACCAGATTTTAGAAGTGAAACTTCTTCATCAGTTGGAGCGTTTACTTTACAAATGATATCACAATTAAAAACATCATTTTGACTTACAATTTTAGCTCCTGCCTCTTTGTAGTCATTATCAGAATAGTTTGACAATGCTCCTGAATCAGATACAACAAAAAATTCATATCCTTTTTTAGATAATGCAGAAACAGTAGATGGCACGATTGCCACTCTTTTTTCTTTAGATTTTTGTTCTTTTAAAATTCCAATTTTCATAACAGTAAAATCGAGGTAAAATTACGCATTTTAGAATATTCATCAAGAACTTTATTCATATTAAAAATTTTTTTTTATTAAATTAAAAAATGGAATTACATCCCAAAGCAAAAGTTTTTAATTCTTTCAATTTAAAAGTATCTGAGTTGCATACAATTTTTGTTGAAGAATCAGGAAATAAGAATGGAAAACCAGTTATATTTCTACATGGTGGACCTGGAGGTGGAATTAGTTCTACTTACAGACAATATTTTGATCCAGGTGAATGGAGAATAATTATGTTTGATCAGAGAGGATGTGGTCAAAGTACGCCATTTGCAGAGCTTAAAGAAAATACAACATGGGACTTAGTATCTGATATTGAAAAAATTAGAAATCATTTACAAATAGATCAGTGGGTAGTTTTTGGTGGAAGTTGGGGTAGTACATTATCTCTGGCTTATAGTCAAAAACATCCAAATGCATGCAAAGGTTTGATTTTGAGAGGTATTTTTTTAGTTCGTAAGAAAGAAATTGATTGGTTTTATCAATACGGAGCAAGCAACATCTTTCCAGATAAGTGGGAATCTTATTTAGCTCCAATTCCGGAGAATAAAAGAGATAACTTGCTAAATGCATATTATGAAATTTTGACTGGAGATGATCAGAACAAGAAAATTGAAGCAGCAAAAGCTTGGAGCACATGGGAGGGAAGTTCTGTGCGACTCATTCTAGATGATGATTTTATATCAGATTTTGGTGATGCAAAATTTGCCGAAGCTTTTGCCAGAATTGAATGCCATTATTTTATGAATGATTGTTGGTTTCCTTCTGAAAATTATTTAATAGATAATATTGATAAAATAAGACATATTCCTGCAGTTATAGTTCATGGTAGATACGATATAATTTGTCCTGTCGTACAAGCTTGGGATTTACATAAGGCATGGCCGGAAGCGGATTTACATATTATACCTGATGCTGGGCATTCAATTTATGAAGAAGGTATTAAGAATAAACTGCTTGAATACACTGATAAATTTTCAAAGCTTTGAATTAAAGAAAGTTTGCTATAATCGCTATTAATGCACCAACTGCAAAAGATGTAGAATTTGTAATATCAACTGCAGAAACTACTAATCCTGCAAGAACAATAAGCTTATTATTAGAATTTCTTGGTTGTTCTTTTTCATAAATAATTACTTCCTCTTCAGAAACGTTTTCCTCTTCTTCAAAGTCAACATTATTATTGAGATTAGAAATACTGTTTTTAGCAATTGTTTGACTATTTCTTAAAAAAAATTGTAAAGTTTTTCTCTTTGGAGAATTTATTTCAAATGACTCGATATTTGAAAATAATTGAAGAGCAATTTGAGCGGATTCATCACTATTAGATACCTCAATGCTTTTTAAAGAATCATTTTTATAATTTACCAATGATAGACTATCTGCATTGGCTGCATATATTGTCATATAAAACCATTCGGATGAATACCAAGCAGTAACATTTTCAAGATTAATTTTTTTATTTGAATCTAATTGAATAACAGTTCCATTATTTTTTGATTCAATTTTTAAATTTTTAATAGTTAAATCTTGAGATAGAATAAAAGAACAGGAAGTTAAAAATAAAATAGTTACTAATAGATTATTTCTCATCCATTGAATATATTATTTGTTTAGATTCATATGAAACAATTTTATCAATGAAAAGTTCAAAAATTAGAGAATCATTTATCAGCTTTTTTGAGAGCAAAAGCCATGTAAGATTTTCTAGCGCACCGGTTCTTCCTGTTGGAGATAAATCTTTGTTGTTCACAAACGCTGGAATGAATCAGTTTAAAGCTATTTTTCTAAATACTGAAAAACCTCAAAGTTTAAGAGTGGCTAATAGTCAAAAATGTATTAGAGTTAGCGGAAAGCATAATGATTTAGAAGAAGTGGGAAGAGATGGATTTCATCATACTTTTTTTGAGATGCTTGGTAATTGGTCATTTGGTGATTATTATAAAAAAGAAGCTATAGAATGGTCTTGGGAATTGCTTACAGAAGTTTGGAAGTTAGATAAATCAAGATTGTGGGTTACTGTTTTTGAAGAGGATGATGAAGCTTTTGATTTATGGAAAAATAAGACTGACATAGATCCAAATCGAATTATACGTTCTGGAGCTAAAGACAATTTTTGGGAAATGGCTGAAACAGGGCCCTGCGGTCCATGTTCTGAGATTCACTACTATGTTGGAAGCTCACCTAATAATCAAAAAGCTGAAATGGTGAACAATTCTCCTGAATATTGGGAATTATGGAACCTTGTTTTTATTCAATTCAATCGTCTAAAAGATGGAACGATGGAAGATTTACCAAAAAAGCACGTAGATACTGGAGCTGGACTTGAAAGAATTTGCTCAGTGTTACAAAACAAAGACTCAAATTATAAAACTGACTTATTTGCAAAAACGATTGAAGATTTAGAAAATTTTTCTAATACAAAATATAAAGATTTTGAGGTTTCATATAATGTTATTTGTGATCACATAAGAATGCTATCATTTGCAATTGCTGATGGAGTTATTCCGTCAAATGATGGTAGAGGTTATGTAGTTAGAAGAGTTTTGAGAAGAGGATCAAAATTTGCTATGAATTTAGAAATTAAAGAACCCATTTTATTCAAGTTAGTTGATTCAGTAGTTTCAACAATGTCTTCTCATTACCCAGAGCTTAAAGAAAAGCAAAAATACATAGAACAAACTATTCTTGCCGAAGAGCAATCATTTTTAAGAACGCTAGAAAATGGAGTTGTTCAATTTGAAAAAATTGTAAGCAGTACATCTGGATCAGAAATACATGGAAAAGATGCATTTAAGCTATATGATACTTACGGATTTCCACTTGATTTAACTCAGCTTATGGCTGAAGAAAGAAAGATGACCGTTGATATAGATGGTTTTGATGTTGAAATGAAAAATCAAAAAGAGTTAGCTAAATCTGGTCAAAAATTTGAAATGGATAATCTTGATTTAAAATGGAACTTAGAAACTAAAAGCAGCCATTCGATTTTTGTTGGTTATGAAAATGAAAGTATTGCTTCAAAAATTATAAATCACGCTGAAAGCGGAGATGACATAATAATTATTCTAGAAAATACACCTTTTTATTCGGAGTCTGGAGGTCAAATTGGCGATACAGGTATAATTAGGAATGATGACTTCTCAGCTAGAGTCAATGATACCCAAAAAAATGGAGATTATGTTTTACATATATGCTCACTAACAAATGGCGCTATCGGTGACAATCTTTCTGTAGATTGCATGATAGACGTTGATAGAAGAAATAATATTAAAGTGAATCATACAGCAACCCACTTACTTCATCAATCATTAAAAGATGTTTTAGGTAGCCATGTAAATCAGGCAGGATCTTTAGTTCATCCAGAATATTTAAGGTTTGATATTACCCATCCAAATAAAATTTCTTCAAAGGAATTAGAAGCTATCGAGTTAATTGTAAACCAGAAAATAGGTGAAGATATCACAGTTGAAACAAGTGTCAAAAGTTTGGAAGAGGCAAAAAAAGAGGGCGCTACTGCATTGTTTGGTGAAAAATATGGAGATCAAGTAAGGGTAGTTACCATGGGCGATTTTTCTAAAGAATTATGTGGAGGAACCCATGTTTCAAGTACAGGTAAAATTAATAAATTCAAAATTAAGCATGATAAAGCAATCTCATCTGGAATTCGAAGAATAAATGCTATCACTCATAATCAAGTTGATTTGTATTTAAAGGAAAAATCAGAAGAACTAGGATTACAAAAAGAAGCAGAGCAAAAGAAAGCAGTAGAAAAGCAAAGTCAATCCATTTTACTTGATAGTGTAAATGTTGATTTAATAGTAAGTAAACCAATAAAGGGAATTAATGGAACTGATTTATTTTTTAGTAAAGTTGAGCTAGGAATCGCTTCAGATTTAAAAAGCTTGAATAAAAAAATTAAAAATAAGATAGACTCAGGAATAATATTTTTATTTACTGAAATTGAAAATAAAACAACAATATCTATTGGCATTTCTGATGACTTAATTGCTAAAAATTTAAAAGCTGGAGATTTGGTAAAATCTATTGCATTAGAACTTCAAGGGGGAGGCGGAGGTAGAGAGGATTTTGCTATGGCTGGAATACCTCATACGAATGCAGATGATTTAAAAGCAGTTGTTGAAAAAATAATTTTAAGTATTTTGGAGGAAATATAATGCAATTTCAAAAATTAAATAATTCATTCATCGTTTATGTTGAGAAGGGTGAAAAAGTTATGGAAACATTAACCAACTTTTGTATTGAAAATAATATTCATTCAGGACAATTAGCAGGTATTGGAGCAGTCAAAAATATTGATATTGGAGCATACGATATTAATACAAAAGATTATATTCATAGAAAATTTGAGGAAATATTAGAGTTATTATCATTTCAAGGAAATGTAGCATTAAAAGATGGTAAACCATTCTTGCATGCTCACATCACCCTAGGAACCCATGATATGGAGGTTTTTGGGGGGCATTTATTTGAAATGGAAGTAGCTGCAGTTGGAGAATTCATTATTCATGATTTTAGAGATGAAACTCATCGAAAAATGAATGATGAAATAGGACTTGCAACATTAAGTTTATGTAAAATCGAGGAGTAATTATGTCAAAATTTAAATCACCAAATCCTGTTGGGCCATACTCAATGTTTAGAAAATTATCTTCTGGAGGTTGGATAACCTCAGGACAGATTCCCATTGACCCTGAAAATGGTACTTTGAACAATAATAGCGTCGAAGAAGAGGTCATACAAGTTTTTGATAATCTTGAAGCTGTTTTATCAGATAATGGAAAATCTTTAAATGATGTTAGAAAATTTTTAGTTTTTTTAACAGATTTGTCAATTACTCCATTGGTTAATGCTGAAATTGAAAAAAGGCTCAATGAACCATTTCCTGCTAGATCAACAATTCAAGTTGCAGGTTTACCTATGGGAGCAAATGTTGAAGTAGAATGTTTAGGGTAATAAAAAATATTTTCATAGGGATGATTCTAATTTCTCTATGTTTCACTCAGCAGAAGATTGATTTTAGAACTGCAGAAGAACAAGCAAAAGATCCTAATGAAGCATTAAAAAAATCTTTGATTTTTCCAGGTGTAGGGCAGTTATACAATGATCAAAAAATCAAGGGATATACTTTAATTGCTGCTGAACTTTTTTCTTTATATAGTTTTAACGAAAATAGAAAAAAATACAAAGACTACAATGAGAGTTATGATAAATCTCAAGATTATTATTTAAGAGAGAGAAATCGTTTTGCTTGGATAGCAATTGGATTGTATTTTTATGGAATTCTGGATTCTGTTGTTGAAGCACATCTAGATGATTTTGATAAAATAGTTAAAGAAAACGATCCACAGTCAGAGACAGGAGATATTGATGGAAAATAATAGAGAGCAATGGAGTTCAAAAGCTAGTTTCATTTTAGCAGCTGCAGGGTCAGCTGTTGGTCTTGGAAATATTTGGAAGTTTCCATACATAGCTGGCGAGAATGGCGGGGCAGCATTTCTATTTATTTATCTAATATGCATTATTGTAATTGGTTTACCAATTCTTAATATTGAAATTTTATTAGGGAGAGCTACCAAAAAAAATCCAGTTGGTGCATTTAAATCACTTACTAATAATCCATTTTGGAAATACGTTGGTGCTTTAGGAGTTTTAGCTAGTTTTACTATTTTATCCTTTTACAGCGTTGTCGGAGGATGGTCTCTTGCATATACGTATGAAGCTTTAGTAGGAACTTTTAATACTCCTGCTTTTGCAAACCCATCAACTGCGGGAGATTTTTTTAATTTAAAAAATAGTAGCCCTTTATGGGTTTTAGGTTACCATACATTATTTTTATCAATTGTTGTATATATTCTATTATCTGGAGTAAGAGCTGGCCTTGAAAAGGCAAGTAAATTCCTTATGCCAATCTTAATATTTATATTAATGATATTGGTTGTTCAAGGATTAGTACTTCCAGATGCGAATAAGGGTGTTTCATTTCTTTTTCAACCAGACTGGACAAAAATCGATGGTCAAACAATCCTATTAGCATTAGGTCATGCTTTCTTTACTCTTAGTTTAGGAATGGGAGCAATGATGACTTATGGAAGTTATTTATCAGATAAAGATGACATAGTTAATGCTTCTTATTTAGTTGCATTTTTAGATACGGCTATTGCAATATTGGCAGGAGTTGCAATTTTTACTGTAGTATTTTCTTCAGGTTATGATCCTACAGCTGGTCCTGGACTAGTATTTCATGTATTGCCTCCACTTCTATCAAATTTAGTTGGAGGATATTTTTTCGCATTCCTTTTCTTTTTGCTTCTTTCAATTGCTGCAATAACCTCTGGAATTTCAATTCTTGAAGTGAGTGTTGCTTATTTAGTTGATGAAAAGAATTTTTCTAGAAAAAAAGCAGTCCTTATTATGGCTTCTTTAGTTTATTTAGCTGCAATTCCTTGTGCTTTATCATTTAATCTTTTATCTGATTTTACATTTAATATTCAAGGAAAGGGATTTACTTTTTTTGATATTGCAGATTATTTAGCCTCAAATATACTCCTGCCTTTTGGCGGCTTCTTCTTAGCTGTTTTTGCTGGATACGTTTGGGGTATTGACGAGGTGATTAGAAATCTATTAATTGGAGAATCAAATTCAATATATTTTGGTAATGGAGTTGTAAAATCAAAAGGATTTAAACCTTTGTTTAGTTTTATAGTAAGATATATTTGTCCAGTACTTATTTTTCTTGTTTTCCTATACTCAATTGGATGGATATAAGCTAAATGATAAGAAGACTTTTTCCAGAAGATTCAAATCAATTTAATTTTCTTAAAAGCATATTCAAATCTTTTGATAAGGAATTTATCGATAGGTTAGAGTTGTTTTTTCCAATGTGGTGCATGTTTGCTTTTCAACACTACTTAGTAAAGTCTTTCGATATAATTATTTTTAAAAGGATGGCAATTGATTTGAACACAAATTATATTTTTTCTCTAATTAAAGAAGATTGGATTGGGATAGTAAATATTATTTTTCATACTATTCTATTTTTATGGTTAATGAGAAAGTATGATACTTTTGGTCCTTTCAGAACCGTTAAGTCAGATTTCCAAACAAATTTCCTTCTTTTTTTAGCTATATATGCACTTATAGATATTTTTATTTTTGGAAAAATGATGTTAGGATATTTTTTGATGAGTACTGTTTTATATCTTATCTACAGGTCAGATAGTTATATTAGTTTGACCTTATCATTATTGTTGACAATAATTACAATGTTATTGTCGATTAGTTTTAATGAGCCTATTCTTGCTACAGGTTCTGCGATATATTTACCATTCTTAGTATTTTCTTTAATTTTTAAATCAAAAAATCTTATTGTGTATGCTCAAAAATATCTTCCATTGATAATTTTTATCTTTATTGCTACTAAAGAGCTTTGGTTTGGATTTATTGGGTTTTCATATTTTCTCTTTTTTAATATGTTTTACTATTTTTCTTTAAAAAGAAAGTATGATTTTCTGAGATTAGACCAAGCGTAATAATATCCTGGTTTTTTTTAACTTTTTTGTTAAATTGTCCAATGTTGACCTTAATTAAAACTTTTTATTCTAAAAAGTTGGTAACTCAAACTATTCCACCCTTTACGTCCGGAGATACTTATGTCCAATAACGTTGAAAAAAAATTAACATTTGATGATGTTCTATTAGTTCCAAGAAAATCATCTGTTTTACCAAAAGAAGTAGACTGCTCTACCAAGTTAACAAAAAATATTACTTTAAATATCCCTATTATGAGTGCAGCAATGGATACCGTAACTGAATCTGCAATGGCTATTGCTTTATCTAGACAGGGAGGCATAGGAGTTATTCATAAAAATTTAACTATTGAAGATCAGGCCTTAATGGTTGATAAGGTTAAAAGATACGAAAGCGGAATGATAAGAAATCCAATAACATTAGACGAAGGTAAAACTATTCGAGATGCAAAACAGTTAATGGAGCAATATTCTATTGGAGGCTTGCCTGTTTTATCAAATGGTAAGTTAGTAGGAATTATAACTAAAAGAGATATTCGCTTTGAATCAGATCTAGAAACTCTAGTAAAAGATCGAATGACATCAGAAAATTTAATAACTGTTAATTCTGATACAAGCAATGAAGATGCAAAGAAAATTCTTCAAGAACACAGAATTGAAAGATTATTGGTTGTAGATAAGCACAATAATCTTGATGGATTAATTACTGTTAAAGATTTAACAAAAAAAGAAGAGTTTCCTTTTTCAACGAAAGATAAAAACGGTAGGTTGAGAGTTGCTGCCGCTATCAGTGTAAGGGATGATTGGAAGGATAGAATCCAAGCTTTAGCCAATGTTGGCGTTGATGCAATTGTGGTTGATACTGCACATGGCCATTCAGAGTTTGTCTTAGAATTAGTAAAAAAAGTGAAAAAAGAGTTTCCAGTTTTAGATTTAATTGCTGGAAATGTAGCGTCTGCTGAAGCAACCGAGGATTTAATTAAAGCTGGTGCAGATTGTGTAAAAATTGGAATTGGTGCTGGATCAAGTTGCACTACAAGAATCATTGCAGGTGTAGGGGTACCTCAGTTATCTGCAGTAATGGACTGTGCTAAAATTGGAATGAAACACAAAATACCTATCATTGCTGATGGAGGTATTAGATATAGTGGAGATATTGCCAAATCCCTAGCTGCTGGAGCAAACGTAGTAATGCTTGGAGGTATGCTTGCAGGAATGGATGAAAGTCCAGGAGAAACTATTGTTTACGAAGGAAGAAGATATAAGTCTTATCGAGGTATGGGTTCATTAGCTGCAATGAAAGAAGGCGGCGGAGAAAGATACTTTCAGCAAGAAAAAGATGAACTTAAGTTGGTTCCTGAAGGGATTGAAGGTATGGTTCCTTTTAGAGGTCCTGTAAATAATACAATTTTTCAGTTAGTCGGAGGACTAAAGTCTTCTATGGGTTATTGCGGTGCTAAAGATCTAAGCGCATTTTATAAAAACAAAAAATTTATAGAAATTTCATCTGCTGGAGTCAAAGAGAGTCACCCACATGAAGTAAGTATTATTAAGGAAGCCCCTAATTATCAAGGGCATGATAAGTAGTTCTTTATTTTAAAGAATTTAAGTGATTAGAAATCTTTGATTTTTGCCTTGCAGCATTATTTTTATGAATAATATTTTTACTAGCCATTTTATCTATGAAAGATACAGCACTGGAGTAATGTTCGTCTGCAGCTTTTTTTGTGTCAGCAGTAAGGACACTTTTAATAAGTGTACGCATTCTTGACTTATTTTGAGAGTTGATTGCTCGCCTCTTTAAATCTTGTCTATCTCTTTTTATTTGTTGTTTATGTCTATCCATAAAATGTGGTTGCAACTTATTCTATTAAGAAATAGATGTCAATAATTTTCTAATTTGATTATGGTTTTAAGTTTTATCCTTTAAATTACGCTATGTCGACAAAAAATTTGAAAAAAATAGCAGATAAAGCTAAAAAAAATGATTTTATTTCTATATCTGAGTTAATGACCGGTATTGAGAATAAAGTTTTCTCCAGAAAAGAAGTATCTCAACTTATATTTAAAGAATCTCACGATTCGCTTAAAATTGGCATTACAGGTCCTCCTGGAGCAGGAAAGAGTTCATTAATGAATAAGCTTATTCCTCTTATAAGAAAACAAAACTTATCTGTAGGTGTAATAGCTGTAGATCCTTCTAGTCCTATAACGGGTGGATCATTTTTAGGAGATAGAGTTAGAATAAATAATGCTGTTAATGATAACGATGTTTTTGTTAGAAGTATGGGATCAAGAGCTGAACTTGGAGGAGTAACTGATCTAGCTGAAGACTTTAGTGACATTTTAGCTTTTAGCGGAAAAGATATTATTTTTATTGAAACAGTTGGAGTTGGTCAGTCTGAATACAGTGTTTCCGAAATAACAGATTTGACAACTCTTGTTTTTGTTCCTGAGTCAGGAGATGAAATTCAATTACTTAAAGCAGGTATTTTAGAATTGGCTGATGTATTTGTTGTAAATAAGTCAGATAGAAAAGATTCAAACCTTTTAGTTAAATCTATCAACAATATTTTATCATCAACGAAAAAAGATGCAAAAAAAATTCCAATTTTCAAAACAAGTTGCAAAACCGACGAAGGTCTTGAAGAATTTGCAGATGAAATTGTTTCATATTTTAATTCAATGAAAGATAATGACAACATCCAAGAAAAGAAGATTCTAAGATATAATAGAAGAATAAAATCTATTATTGAAAAAGATATTTTAAACAAATTTTGGAATAACAAAAGAATATCACTTTTAGAAAGTATTGATAAATCATTAATAAAATTAAAATCTCCCTATGAGATTGTTGATGAAATAAAAGGGAAAGAATGAATAATATGTCAATAGTTGATCATCTTGAAGAGCTAAGATGGAGAATTTTGAAGTCCTTAGGTTCAATTATTTTAATGTCTATATTGACTTTTAATTTTGCAAATTATCTTGTAGATATTTTAATTCAACCTGCTTCTCAAATTAATTCAGATTTAAACCTACAGGTTTTAACAATACAGGGCATGTTTCTTTTGAAATGGAATTTAGCTATCATAGGAGGGATTATATTATCTCTTCCAGTTATTACTGTGCAAGTTTGGAAATTTTTGTCACCTGGTCTTTATGATAAAGAAAAAAAGATTTTAGTTCCACTTATCATTACAGCGTTCATTTGCTTCATCTTAGGAGGCTTTTTTGCATATAAAGTAATCTTGCCTTTTTCATTAGATTTTTTTGCATCGATGATAACAGCTGATATCCAGAATAATTTTTCAATAAATTATTATTTTAGCTTTGTTCTTTCTCTGATGATTGGAGCTGGATTAATATTTGAGCTACCAGTAGCATCATTTTTATTTTCTTCAATAGGATTAATTAATCCACAATTTTTAAAAACCTATAGGAGAGAAGCTATTGCAATTACAGTTATACTTTCAGCTATAATCACTCCGCCAGATCCAATTAGTTTAATTATAATGTCCATTCCGATGTTAATATTATATGAAGTAAGTATAGCAGTATCTTGGTTTGCAAATAAACTTTTCAATAATGAAAAATGAAGAAAATTTTAATTATCAGAATGAGTTCAATTGGAGATATAGTATTATCGACATCATTTTTAAGGTCTGTAAAGAACAAATACCCAAATGCTGAAATTCATTTTTTAATAAAGAAAGAATTTGCTGAACTAGTAAAGAAACATCCCTCAATCGATAATTTAATTTCATTCGATAAAAAATTGGGAATCAAGGAACTTTTTCGATTGGGAAAATTTCTTAGAAATAATGATTATGACATTATTTTTGACATTCATAGTGTTTTTAGGACAAGAGTTTTATCACTTTTTTTAAGAAGAAATCTTTTCAAACAAATTAGAAAACCTAGAATGAGAAGATTTATGCTTTTCTATGCACATCAAAATTATTTTGAAAAAAGTTTTAGCCACATCAAGATGTATCATACTTTATTAGATGAAGATAAAACTTTCCCTCCAACAAATCTTTTTATCGATAGCGGTGAAGATAAAGAGACTAAAGTTTTTTTAAATAAAAATAATATTGGAGAAAATTATATAGCAATAGTTCCTGGTGCTGCATGGAGTCAAAAGCAGTGGTCCATTGAAAACTATAATAAGCTCATGAGGAGATTAATAGATTCATTTAAATCAAAAATTGTAATTCTTGGGTCTACTAATGATATTATTTGTGATCAAATAATAAAAGATGATAATATTATTAATCTTAAAGATAAAACTTCTTTAAGAATGGCAATGGGTATTGTAAAGCATGCTAAACATACATTGGGAAGCGATACAGGTCTTCTTCATATTTCAGAAGCAATGGGCACGCCAGTAACAATGATATTAGGACCAACATCTCAAGAGACTGGAGCAAGAGTTACCTTACATGATTCTAAGGTAATTGAAAATAAAGATCTTTGGTGTAGACCATGTTCTCAAAATGGCAGTAGACCTTGTTATAGAAAAGAGCAATACTGTATGAGCGAAATTGATAGTGAAAAAGTTTTTAATAATGTTAGTCAGGCTTTAAGAGTATGATAATTTTATTGGCTATTTATAATCTTCTGGTTCTTCCAGTAATTATATTTTTATCAATTATTCTTTCAATTTTTAATAAAAAAATCAGAAAGGGTCTTATAGGTAGGTTAAGTTCTCTTTCAAGAATAAAGTCCTTTAATTCTAGCAAATTTTCAGATATTTATTGGTTTCATACTTCCTCGCATGGAGAATATCAACAAATTGAGACAATTATAGATAAATTAAAGAAAAGTGATCCAAATATCGGAATTATAACATCTTTTTTTTCACCATCAGGATTTGAAAATGTGAATGATGATAATATTGATTTAAAAATTTATCTTCCATTTGATTTTATTCTAACCTCCTACAAAGCCTTAAAGTTAATAAAGCCTAAAAAAATATTTTTTACTTCAAGTGATTTTTGGCCAAGCTTTTTGTTTGTTGCAAACAATTTGAACATTTCAACGATTTTAACTTCAGCAAGATATAAAAAATCTTATAAAATATTTTTAAAAATGTTTGATATGATTTTTTGTATTAGTGATAATGATTATCAATTAATGAAAAGTAATATTTCAAATGATAAAATAAGTGTTGCTGGAAATCCTAGATATGACAGGATTTTAAATAATTTGAATAATGTTGAATACAAGCTTGAGAATAACATTAAAGAAAAAAATAAAATCTTAATTCTGGCAAGTATGTGGATGGAAGATAATAGAATTATTTTCGATAATCTTATAGATTCAGCTCTGATAAATAATTTTGAAAAAATCATAATTGTTCCTCATGAAATATCTGAAAAATATATTAATTATTATTGTTCAGGGTGCAAAAAAAGGAACATTACTTATAAGGTTATTAATGACTATCAAAATTTTAAAAGTTTTACAGAAAAATTTATTATTGTTAATAAAGTAGGATTTCTTTCAAAACTATATTTACAAACTTCTATTACATATATTGGAGGCGGTTTTTCCAAAAGTGGAATCCATAATATTATCGAACCAGCAGCTGCCTCAAATCCAGTTATTTTTGGTCCAAATTTTTTAAACTCTAACAAATTAGATGCAGAAGGATTAATTAATGTATCTGGTGGTTTTTCAATAGAATCGTTTAATATTTTTGAGGAAAAAATTAATTGGTTATCCGATAAAGAAAACTATAATTATTCCTCTGATAAATGTAAATCATTTGTTATAGAAAACTCTGGTTCAACTAAAAAAATCTTAGAGGTTATAAATGAGTAAACTTTTTAAAATGAGCGATATATTTCTTGTACCGAATTTAATAACAATTCTTCGATTTTTTCTTATTGCTCCAATGATAATTACTTACAAAAATGGTTTACAGACATATTTTTTGTCCATCTTATTTATTTCTTTGTTAACAGATTTTTTGGATGGAATTGCTGCTAGAATTCTTAATCAAAAGTCTGAACTTGGTAAAACACTTGATCCTATTGCAGACGGTATAACACTTTTTGCTTTCATTATATTATTCAATCAAGAAGGTCTAATATCAAATTGGTTTATGATTTTTTATTTCTTACGTCAACTAACAATTTTAGTTTTTTCTTTATGGTATCTCCCAAAATTAAAAACAGTATATGGCTCAAATATTTTAGGAAAAACCGGCGTATGTATACTTGGAGCAGCATTGTGTATCTTTGCTTTAAAAATTCAGAACATATATTTTATTACCCCTACATTGCTAAACGTTGCCGCTGTTTTATTATTTCTAAGTCTTTTAGATTATTTGAGATTTTTTCTTAAAATCAAATAAATAATAGAACTTATTGTCATACAAATCATTTTACTTTACTCTTAATAATATCTAAATTATTGGTCATTATGGCAGACTTTAAAATAGAATCAAAATTTTCTCCTGCAGGCGACCAGCCAACAGCAATATCCGAATTGTTAGATGGATTGAATCAAAATGTTTCCCATCAAACATTACTTGGCGTTACTGGATCAGGAAAAACATATACTGTTGCAAAAGTAATTGAAGAGGTTCAAAAACCAACTCTAGTTATTTCTCACAACAAGACATTGGCAGCTCAGCTTTATGGAGAGTTTAAAAATTTATTTCCAAATAATGCTGTTGAATACTTTATTAGTTATTACGATTACTATCAACCTGAATCCTATATGCCTGTGTCAGATACATTTATTGAAAAAGATTTTTCAATGAATGAAGAAATTGATCGATTAAGGTTAAAAGCAACTAGCTCTTTATTACAAAGAAAAGACGTTATAGTTGTAAGCTCTGTTTCATGTATTTATGGTTTAGGCAATCCGAAAGAGTGGAAAAAGCAAGTTGTTCATTTAAAACTTGATGATTCAATTAGCAGGTCAAGTTTAACAGAATATCTCGTTGATATATATTATCAAAGAAATGATCAGGTTTTAGAAAGATGTAATTTCAGAATTTTAGGTGATATTTTTGAGATCTTTCCAGCATATGAAGAGAAGGCTATTAGAGTCGATATTTTTGATAATACTGTCCAATCTATTGTTTCATTTGATCCTTTAACTGGAGAAGAACATTCTGAACATGAAGAATTTTATCTTTATCCAGCAAGACATTTTATATCTGATAAAGAAAAAAATGACTCAGTTATAAAGCATATTAGAAAAGACTTAATAGATAGAACTAAGTTTTTTAATGAAAATGAAAAGTTTTTAGAAGAACAAAGAATCAGTCAAAGAACTAATTTTGATATTGAAATGATAGAAGAGATTGGATACTGTTCAGGTATTGAAAATTATTCAAGATATTTTGATGGAAGAAAAGTAGGAGAAAGACCTTTTACTCTAATTGATTTTTTTCCTGAAGACTTTTTAACGGTAATTGATGAATCGCATGTAACTTTGCCTCAAATCCAAGCAATGTATGGTGGAGATAAAAAGCGTAAGGATAATTTGATTGATTATGGCTTTAGATTGCCTTCAGCATATGATAATAGACCATTAAAATCAGATGAATTTGCATCATTACAAAATCTAGTTATTTATGCTTCTGCAACACCATCTTACAGAGAATTAGAATTATCAGAAGGGTCTATTACAGAATTAATAAATAGACCTACAGGTTTAGTCGATCCAGAAATAATGGTTAGGCCTTCAGCTGGTCAAATTGATGATCTTATTTCTGAAATTAAAATTAGAGTTACTAAAGATGAAAGGTGTCTTGTTACTACTCTTACTAAAAAAATGGCTGAAGATTTATCTGAATATTTAAGCTCTGTAGGATTAAGAGTGAGATATCTACACTCAGAAGTAAAAACAATTGAAAGAGTAAAAATATTAAGAGACTTAAGATTAGGAGATTTTGATGTATTAGTGGGTATTAATTTATTAAGAGAAGGTTTAGATCTTCCAGAAGTATCATTGGTAGCAATTTTAGATGCTGATAAAGAGGGATTTCTTCGTTCTAAAAGTTCATTAGTTCAAACTGCTGGAAGGGCAGCACGGCATGAAGAAGGAAAAGTAATTTTATATGGTGATAAAATTACTGATTCTATGAAATATTTAATAGATGAAACTGATCGAAGAAGAAAGATTCAGATTAGTTATAACAAGAAAAATAATATTATACCTAGGACTATAAAAAAATCAGTAGAAGAGATAATGCAGTCAACAAGAGTAGCTGAATCTTACAGGGAAAGTGAAATTGAAGTTAAAAGAGATATTGCAACAGATAAATTTTTAAATGAGGATAAAAAGATTGTTGTTGAAATGATTAGAGAAGAAATGCTTGAAGCAGCTGAAAATTTAGAATTTGAAAAGGCAGCCAAATTGAGAGATGAAATGAACAAACTTGAAAAAGAAATTAAGTTATAATTAACGGAGATAATATGAATATAGATTTAATTAAGCAAAAATCAGGGATTATTGGTGAAAGCGATGCTATCAATCAAGTCTTAGACATGATTGCTCAGGTTTCAAATGTTGATATTTCAGTTTTAATCAATGGAGAATCTGGCACCGGAAAGGAGTTAGTTAGTAAAGCACTTCATTTGGGAAGTAAGCGCTCTTTAAGCGAGCTGGTTATCGTCAATTGTGGAGCAATACCGGAAGGAATAATTGAAAGTGAGCTTTTTGGACATAAAAAAGGAGCTTACACTGATGCTTCAGATTCAAGAAAAGGATATTTTGAAACAGCTAATAAGGGAACAATTTTTTTAGATGAAATTGGTGATATGCCATTAGAAACACAGGTGAAAGTTCTTAGGGTATTAGAGTCTGGTGAATTTATGAGAGTGGGAGATTCTGATACTAAAAAAACCGATGTACGTGTCATTGCAGCCACCAATAAAGATTTAGCGAAACTAGTGCAGGAAGGAAAATTTAGACAGGATTTATATTACAGGCTAAAGACTGTAACTATTAATATTCCTCCTTTGAGAAATAGAAAAAGTGATATTAGGCTCTTAGTTGATAGATTTGCTTTACAGTTTAGCAGGACAAACGATATTAAATATAAAGGATTTACACCTGAATCGATTAAAGAAATGCAAGATTATCATTGGCCAGGGAATGTAAGGGAGCTAAGAAATTTTGTTGAAAGTATATTAATTTTACAGAGAGGTGAAAGAATTACTGCTGAAATGGTGGCAAATCAATTACTTGGAGATAAAATTGAACCATTGGAAAAAAATAGTTCGTTGCCAGTAGTTGTGAATCGAGACCCTGACCAAGCAGAAAGAGAGCTAATTCTTCGTCAGTTACTTTTCTTGAGACAAGATATAGAAGATTTAAAATTAATGATGAAAGAATCTAGTTTTTCTGAATTAAATTCATCAAGAAGTATTAATCAATCGTTTGATTCAGCGATACAAAATAATGAGATATTTGATCAAAATGAAAATCTTATTAAAGGCAAAATGATTGGAGCTTTTAATACTAAAGACCTTGAGAAAGAAATGATAATAAGAACTTTAGAGCATTTTAATAATAATAGAAGAGCTGCTGCTAAATCGTTAGATATGAGCGAAAGGACTCTTTATAGAAAAATAAATGACTATGGAATTGAAAAGAAAATTAAAAAAGATAGTTAATATTGTATCAATATTTTTAATAGTTGGATGCAGTTATTACTCAATGGCAGGATCAATTCCAGCAAATATCAAAAACGTTAATATTCCATTAATAGAAAATGATACTGCTGAGTTTGAGATTTCTGAAAATTTGACCTCAAAAATAATACAAGAAATTGCAATTCAAAACATTCTGAAAATCACTGATGACAATAATAGTGATAGCACTATTTTAGGAATAATAACAAGCGCTAGCGATGGCCCTTTCTCATTTGATAATAATGAGCAAGTTGATGAATATAGATTTTCTTTATCACTTAAAATTATTTGGACAGATAATGAAAATGAAAAAAATTTAATTGAAAAAACTTTTACAGGTTTTGGAAATTATAGTATAAATAATGATCCTTCTTCTGATGGGATAGATAATGATAACGACGGGATTCTGGATGAAAATGATGATGATGAATTTGGAGATTCAAGAGAGCTTGCAATTAATATTGCAATTAACAAAATTGCATCAGATGTTGTAAATTCAATCCTTTCTACATGGTAAAAAAATGAAAAATATATCAATAAATAAATTAAAAGATTTTGAAGGTAAAGAAGTTCAGCTTAATGGATGGATTTATAATCTTAGATCAATTGGAAAAATCTGGTTTGCAATTGTAAGAGATGGTACAGGTTTTGTCCAATGCGTGGTAACAAATAATGATGTTTCTTCCGAGGTTTTTAGTCTTGAATCAAGCCTTACGCAGGAATCATCAGTTATTGTTAAGGGCGTTGTTCAAAAAGATACACGTTCAGACTTAGGGTTTGAAATTTTAGTTAATGATATTGAAGTAATTCATATTGCAGAAGAATACCCAATTGCCCTTAAAGAGCACGGTGTTAGTTTCTTAATGGATAATAGACATTTATGGTTACGATCAAAAAAACAATATGCAATTATGAAAGTTCGTCAAAATATAATCAAATCTATCAGAGACTTTTTTGACAATAGAGACTTTGTATTAATTGACTCACCAATGTTTACAGGAAATGCTGTTGAAGGAACTACTACTTTATTTGAAACAGAATATTTTAATAGATCTGCATATTTAACTCAAAGCGGTCAACTGTATCAGGAAGCTGGAGCAATGGCTTTTGGAAAAACATATTGTTTTGGACCATGTTTTAGAGCTGAAAAATCAAAAACCAGAAAACATTTAACAGAGTTTTGGATGGTTGAACCTGAGATGGCATTTTATGATTTAAAAGATAATATGGATTTGATTGAAGAATTTATAGTGCATATTGTTTCTCAAAGTATTGAAAATTGTAAAGAAGAGTTAAAAATTTTGGAGAGAGATATTTCTTTGCTTGAGAAAGTAAAGTCACCATTTCCTCGAATTACATACGATGAAGCAGTTAAGCTGTTAAAGGATAATGGTCATGAATTTAAGTATGGCAGTGATTTTGGTGCTCCAGATGAAGAGTTGATTGCTTCTAAATTTGACAGTCCGGTGATGATTCATAGTTGGCCTCACGAAACTAAAGCGTTTTATATGAAAAGAGACGATACTGATAAGCTAGCCTTAGGTGTTGATGTAATTGCGCCTGAAGGTTATGGTGAAATAGTCGGTGGCGGTCAAAGAGAAGATGATCATGATACTCTTGTTAAAAGAATCGAAGATCATGGATTGCCTTTGAGCGCTTTTAAGTGGTATCTAGATTTAAGAAAATATGGTTCAGTCACTCATTCAGGTTTTGGATTGGGGCTTGAAAGAACTGTTTCATGGATTTGTGGAATAGATCATGTTAGACAAACTATTCCTTTCCCAAGAACAATGGGAAGATTGGAGCCATAATGAAATTTGACGGAAGAATTGCTGTGTTTGGAGGAAGATTTATAACTGATGAAATTTATAATGACACCGTTGAAATTGGTAAAAGAATGGCCCAAAAAAATTGGCTTGTTTTTTGTGGTGGAGGCGTAGGTGTGATGGAAGCTATAGCTAAAGGGGTAGCTCTTGATGGTGGAACATGTATAGGTATTTTAAAGGACAAAGATTTTAAAACTGGGAATGAATATCTTAGTATTCCCATATCTACTGGCATGGATATTACTAGAAATGCTTTAATTAGTTACAACTGCGATTTAGGTGTTGCAATTTCAGGAGCATATGGAACTTTAAGTGAGATCGCATTCACACTGGCCCAAGAAAAACAATTAATAGCATATAACAGTTGGGATATTCCTAAATCAATTCAAGTTAATACGATTGATTCTGTTATTGAGGAAGTTGATAAGTGTCTAAAGCATTAAATGTTGCCATTTGTCAAATAAATCCTGTTCTTGGAAGTTTTGAAAATAATCTTAAAAAGATTGCAACTAATTATGAAGAAGCTGTAAAAAAAGGTGCAGATCTTGTTGTTTTTCCAGAAATGTCTATTACTGGTTATCCTCCACAAGATTTATTAAGTAATAATAAATTTGTTGATCAGAATATACACTGCTTAGAAAATCTTTCTAAAATGGTAACTGTACCATGTATTTTTGGATTTGTAGATAGCGTTGATGGAAATAAATATAATGCAGCAGCAGTTTGTCAAGATGGAAAAATAGTTTATAAATATCACAAAATTCATTTACCTAATTATGATGTATTTGATGAACGAAGATACTTTCAAAGCGGAGATTCTGTCGGAGTCTTTGATTTAAAAATAAATAATTCTAATTATAAAATTGCGTTACAAATATGTGAAGACTTGTGGGAAGATGAATATGAAAGAAAAATATCAGATGAGATTATAAAAAATAATCCTGACTTAATTATTAATATTTCAGCTTCCCCTTTTACAAAAGATAGAAAAAATGATAGAATAAAGTTAATTCAAAGCAAATACAAGAATGCAAATTGTCCATTTATTTATTGTAATCTTGTTGGCGGTCAAGATGAGTTAATTTTCGACGGTTTTTCAATGGTTTTTAATAGCGAATTAGAGCTGATAAATATGGGAAATGGTTTCCAAGAACAAATTTTATTAACAGACCTCAATACAAAAGTATCAATTGAAAATATTTCGTCAAATGAACAATTATTTAAGGCTTTATCTTTAGGTATTAATGATTATTTCATTAAAACAGGACATAAAAAAGCTGTCATAGGTCTTAGCGGAGGTATTGATTCGGCATTGGTAGCATGTCTTGCCGTCGATGCTCTTGGATCAGATAATGTTTATTTAGTTTCCATGCCGTCTCGATTTTCTAGCGATCATAGTAAATCTGATGCAAAAAAATTAGCAAGTAACCTCAATACCAATTTTGATACAATTGATATTGATGGTTTATTTGGAAAATATTTAGATACCTTAGATAAAAAGTTTGAAGGGACGGAAAATAATGTCGCTGAAGAGAATATTCAATCAAGAATTAGAGGAAATATATTAATGGCAATTTCTAATAAATTTGGCTGTTTGGTATTATCTACAGGTAATAAAACAGAACTTGCTTTAGGATATTGCACTTTGTATGGTGATATGAGTGGAGGATTATCAGCTATTGGTGATTTAAATAAAACTGAAGTTTATGAGCTTTCAAAGTGGATCAATCAAAATAAAGAATTAATTCCTAAGAATATTATAAGTAAAGAACCATCAGCAGAGCTAGCCCCTAATCAGGTTGATCCATTTGACTATGAATTAATTAGTCCAATTGTAGATAAAATTGTTTTTGGAGACTCAAACGAGCTAGATCAACAGTTTTTAAGTTTAAAAAAGAAGATAAACATTAATGAACATAAAAGAAGACAAGCTGCTCCAGTTCTAAGGGTAAGCAAAAAAGCTTTTGGTATTGGAAGAAGAATTCCAATTGTAAATCATTTTCATGAGTAGTACGATAAAACCTATAAGAAATTTCTGTATTATTGCACATATAGATCATGGTAAGTCCACACTTGCTGATAGACTACTTGAGCATACTGGAACCATTTCAAAAAAAAAGATGCAAGATCAGGTTTTAGACAATATGGAACTAGAAAGAGAGAGGGGTATTACCATTAAAAGTCATTCGATTCGAATTGATTATAATGGACATATTTTAAATTTGATAGATACGCCAGGTCATGTTGATTTTACTTATGAAGTTTCTAGAACACTATCTGCTAGCGAAGGTGCATTATTAATAGTGGATGCAGCACAAGGAATAGAAGCTCAAACTGTCACAAATTATTTACTTGCTGTTGATAATGATTTAGAAATTATTCCAGTTATAAATAAAGTTGATTTACCTAATGCTGATATAGAAAATGTTACAGCACAAATTATTGAATTAGTCGGCTGTTCAAAGGAAGATATTCTACTAGCCAGCGCTAAAACTGGAGAAGGAATAGAAGATATTTTAAGTGCTGTTGTAGATAAAATTCCTCCTCCGGACGAACCAAAAAATGAAGAGTTTAAAGGTTTAATCTTTGACTCAATTTATGATAGATATAGAGGAGTTGTTGCCTATGTAAGGGTGTATGAAGGCTCATTAAAAAAAGGTAGTAGAATTAAGTTTTTTGCACATGATACACATTACGATGTAGATGAAGTAGGACACTTTATTATTGAAAGAAAAAAAGCAGATTCAATTAGAGCTGGGGAAGTAGGATATATAATAGCGAATGTAAGAGATATCGAGCATGTCTTGGCAGGTGACACTGTTACAAATTTTAATAAACCTTGCAAAAGTCCTTTGTCTGGATTTCAAAAAATAAAACCAATGGTTTTTTCAGGTCTTTTTCCTTCAGATGCTGGAGATTATGATGATTTACGAACTGCACTTGAAAAACTTAAGCTAAATGATGCATCATTATCATTTGAGCCAGAAGTAAGTGATGCTTTAGGTTTTGGTTATAGATGTGGATTCCTTGGACTACTGCACATGGAAATTATACAAGAAAGGCTCGAGAGGGAATTTGATCTTTCAATTGTTACAACAAGTCCAAATGTTAAATATTTAGCTAACCTTAAAGATGGATCTCAAGTTGAAGTTCAACGTCCTGCTTTATTACCAGAACCAAAATTCTTAGAAAGTTTAATGGAGCCTATCGTAACAGCCGAAATCCTTACTCCTGTTGATTATATCGGAAATGTTATGAAAATATGCGAAGAGAAAAGAGGAAAATACAAGTCAACTCAGTATTTATCTGAATCTAAAGTTCAACTTATTTATGATTTACCTTTAGGAGAAATTCTTTTTGATTTTTACGATCGAATTAAATCAGGATCAAAAGGATATGCTTCTTTTGATTATACATTTAAAGAGTATCGAACAAGTAAACTAGACAAGTTAGATATATTGATAAATAAAGAACCAGTTGATGCGTTATCAATGATATGTGCAAAAAAAGATTCTTATCATAGAGGGTTAGCTTTATGTCAAAAATTAAAGGAATTAATACCAAGACACCAAATTCAAATACCTATACAGGCATCAATAGGAACTAGAGTAATAGCTAGAACTAATATTGCTCCGTTTAGAAAAAATGTTACTGAAAAGCTTTATGGGGGAGATGTAACTAGAAAAAATAAATTACTTCAAAAGCAGAAAAAAGGTAAAAAGAGAATGCGAATGATTGGAAGGGTTGAAGTACCTCAAGAAGCTTTATTAGCTGTTCTTAAAATATAATATGTTTTCAGAATATTTTCTTAAATCTAAATCTCTATTCTATAGTCTTCTTGTAACATTACCTTTATTTATTTTATATGAAATTGGAATTTTTTATATGTTCCAAGCAGATGTTGCTTATGTAAAAAATGGAGCAGATGTACTAATAGAAGAATTTATTAAAATGATAGGACTGAATGGATACTATGCAGCTAGTTCTATATTTATTCTTGTACTTTTCATTGTTTTAATTGGTCAGAGAAAAAGTTTTAAAACATTTGACATCTCTTTGAAATATATAACAATAATGATTTTTGAATCATTGATTTATGCAGCAGTTTTGATGATGGTTCTGCAAAATATTTATTTAATTCAGGGTTTGACAACAAGTATTCTGAATAACTTTATCTTATCAATAGGGGCAGGCTTATATGAGGAATTGATTTTTCGCTTTTTCCTATTATTTATACTTGCAAAATCTTTTTCATTTGTATTTAAAACTAAGGAATTAACCTCATTAATCTTATCCATAATAGTTAGTTCATTACTTTTTTCAGCATTTCATTATATAGGAGCAGAATCATTTACTCCATTATCATTTTCATTAAGATTTATTGCTGGTATATATTTATCAATAATTTATATTTATAGAGGATTTGGTATTGTTGCTTTAACTCATGCATTTTATGATTTATTTGTTATTTTTCAATTAACTTAGCCTATGAAAAAGATTAGTTTTTATTTAATGGCGTTCAGCTATGTATTTGGTCAAACTTCCGTTGATACTTTATCGGTAACTATTTATCCTGAATTTTCTTATCCAGGAGTAGCTATTGAGTATAAATTTGATAAATTTGGTAAAAACGAAATAGTGTTTCCTGTTTCTTCTCGCATTGATTCAGTTTTGTATACAATCTCCGGAGAAGGATTAGAATTTGAACAAATATTAAAAACAAGTAACAACACTTTAAATGCTCTTAATCAAGATGGAAATCATACTATTTATCTATTTTTAGATAAATTTATTAAAGATCCTGGACCAAGAAAATTTTCTTTTAATCTTCAAACAGATCAATTAATCAAAACTGTGATATTGGGAGTTCAAATCCCTTTTGCCTCGAAGGATTTCATTGTTTCAGCAGAAGGTTTTTCACTTGAAAAAGTCAGAGATCAAAATGGTTTGACATTTTTTCAAGGTATAATAAATGATTTTTCTAAATCTTCTTCATCAATGATTGATTTAAGCTATTACAATCCACATGGAAACACATCTATCGAATATGCAGCAAATATAAGTACTCAAGATTCGGTAGTTCAACCACCTGCTACGTCTAACAATAAATTTGTTAGATACCCTTTTATAACTTGGGAACCAATGCTAATCTTTTTGTTATTATCAATTATTTTAGTTTTTATTTATGAATTTCAAAGGAATAAAAATGATTAGAATCCTAATTATTTTTTTTGTCCTACTCATCACACAAGCTTGTGAATATAAGCGTGATTCTATAGGAGGAAATGATGATATTATTGTATTAGCTGCTAAAGAAGATAGAGCAGAAATTAGCTCTTTATTGTCAGTAGTTTTTAATGATACTCTTTTAACTCCATCTCCTGAATCGTTTTATAATATTAAATTTGCTGAACCAGAAAGCTTCTCAGCACTTAAAACACAAACTAATCTAATTATAGCATCTATTGGAGATTATGAACTTAATCCTGCAACTAAGCTTGTAAGAGATTTATTAGGTGAAAGCGCATTCAACAAAACTTTGAGTGATATACCATTAGTTTTGTCTCGAAACCAATTTGCAAAAAACCAATTATTTATGATTATTAGTGGAGATAGCTATCAACAGATAAATGATTATTTACAACAAAATAATACCTTTATAAAACAGCAGTTTGATGAAAACTTTTTTGAAAAACAGGCTCAGTATTTTTTAGAAAATGAAAGACAAGAGGAATTAGAATCAAATCTTTATGATTCATATGGCTGGACAATGAAGATTCCTTGGGGATGGGAGTTGATAAAAAATGACATTGATAAATCATTTTTTTGGATTGGACAAGAATTGCCTTTTAGATGGATTGCGGTTCATTGGAGAGAAGGAAATCATTTTACCAAAGATGATGCTTTTGAGTATGTTTCAAATTTTCCTCAGAATCATTTTAATTCTATAAGATACAATCAGGACTATTTAAAAATTGACTTTGATGATTTTAATTCTGAGTCAGCCTATAAAATTTATGGTTTATGGGAATCTATTGAAGATGCCAAAGGAGGACCTTTTCAAGGCTATCTTTTCTATGATTATGAAAATGATAGAACATTTTACATAAGTTATATAGTTTTTAATCCTGGAGGAAAAAAAGCATTTTATATGAGACAAATGGAAATGATTGCTAAAACAATAGATATAAATTAAATGAAAAATCTAATTATCTTACCGACCTACAATGAGTCAAAAAATATAGTTAAAACTATTGATTTGGTATTAGCTCAAAGAGACGATTTAAATATCCTTATAATTGATGATAATTCTCCGGACGGAACTGCAGATATTGTTAAAGATTTAAATAATGAAAAAATTTTTATAATTGAACGTGAAGCAAAAAAAGGATTAGGTTCAGCTTACGTTGAAGGCTTTTCATGGTCTTTAAAAAATAATTATCACAAAATAATTCAAATGGATGCTGATTTATCTCATGATCCTAAAGAAATAAATCCAATGTTAAATTTATTAGATAGTAATGATCTAGTAATTGGCAGTAGGTATAAAGGAGGTTTAAGAGTTATAAATTGGCCTGTCAGAAGATTATATATAAGTTATTTTGCCAATATTTATGCAAGAACAATTACTGGGGTCCCTGTTAAAGATTTAACAGCTGGATTTAAGGCTTGGACAAGAGATTGTTTAGAGCGAATTAACTTTGATGAGTGTTCTTCACAAGGGTATTGTTTTCAAATTGAAACATCATTTAGAGCATTTCAAAAAGGTTGTAAGTTGATTGAACATCCTATAGTTTTTACAGATCGAACTGTTGGAGAGTCAAAAATGAGTAAGGCTGTAATGGTTGAGGCCATCTTTAAAGTTTGGTTATTTGGTTTATGGAGATTATTAAGATTAAAAAGATGAAAAAACATTATTTGCCATTTGAAAAACCTTTGAAAGATTTAGATTTTGAAATTGAAAAATTATCAGCTTCTGAGTTAGAATCAGAAAATTTAAAAAAATTAATTTCCGAAAGAGAAAATTTGGAGAAAGAAATTTTTGAAAATCTTTCTGCCTGGGAAACCGTTCAGCTGGCTAGACATCCAAACAGACCCTATACTCTTGACTACATTAATTCTTGGTGTGATAATTTTACTGAACTTCATGGAGATAAGGCTTTTTCAGATGACAATGCTGTTGTTGCTGGAATTGGCATGATTGATAGTGAAAAAGTAGTGATAATTGGTCAACAAAAGGGTAGAAACACCAAAGACAATATTTTTAGGAATTTTGGAATGATGAAGCCAGAGGGCTATAGAAAAGCTTTAAGAGTTATGAAGTTAGCTGAAAAATTTAAATTACCAATAATTACTTTAATTGATACTCCTGGAGCAGATCCAGGTATTGGAGCTGAAGAAAGAGGTCAAGGTTATGCAATTGCAAATAATCTCTTTGAAATGGCTTCAATCAAAACTCAAATTTTATCGGTTGTAATTGGAGAAGGAGCAAGTGGTGGTGCTTTAGGAATTGGGCTTTGTGATAAAATGATTATGTTAGAGCATACATGGTTTTCTGTAATTAGCCCGGAAGGTTGTGCATCTATTTTATGGAAAGACTCTTCCAAGGCTCCAGAAGCGGCCAAATCTCTTAAACTAACACCTAAAGACTTAATGGAGCATGATATATGTAACATGGTTGTTTATGAACCTTCTGGAGGTGCTCACAGGCATTTTGATAAAACAGCTAATATACTCAAGGATACAATATTAAGTGAAATTAAAGATCTTAAGAAAAATCTAAATGACGATTTTTTAAATTACAGAGTTTCAAGATATGATAAGCTTGGTGTTTTTAGAGAAAATTAATAGAAATCGTATCTATAATCTTTAAGATCTGCATTATCTCTCAATGATTGAAGCCAATTACCCCATATCGCATTTTGCCTATCGATAAGTAAACTAAATTTTATTGCATCTTTCTTTTCTTCAAAATCACTCATCACAACATCAGCAATATCTATAACTCTCACAAAAGCTTCACCTCTAATAGTTGGTAATGGACCAATAATATCACCTTCTTTTGCATTTGATAGAGCACCAACAATGAAATTGCTTTTTCCAATAGATTCAAAACTACCAATTAATGCCGAATTTGCTTCAGCAACATACTCTAAATTCTGATTATTCTTATATATTTCTGAAAAGTTCATTTCGTTTTGGTTTTCTTCTTTAATTGATTGAGCTAATGTTTTTAAATGATTTTTCCTGAATTCTGATAAAAATTCATTTTTTAAATCTTCTTTGACATTTTCAAATGAAAGAACAGTTTCTTCCTCAATTCGATCAAGAAAAAATACTCCAAAGAAGTTATCATTTTTAATCACATCAGAGGTTGATCCTTCAACATTATTAAATGCAAAATTTACTGCACTTCTTCCTACGCCAAAACTATCTATAAAAATTGATTCTTTTCTTAATTCATTAGAATCTTGTACTTCTATACCTAAAGAATCAGCCAATGTGAAAAATCCATATTCTGTTGCTTCAAGAGCAAAAATGCTAGCGGTATCTTTTAAGTCGTTTTCTGTTCCTCTTCCAGGTTGAATAGTTAAAAGAATATGAGAAGCATTAACTTGTTCATTGCTGTCAACAGTTCGTTTATCATTAACTTTAATTACATGATAACCATATTCAGTTAATATTGGCCCAACAATAGTTCCTTTTTCAGCTTCAAATGAAGCCACTTCAAACTCTGGTAATAACTGACCTTTATTAAACCATCCAAGGTCTCCACCTTTTAAATTTTGAGGGTCTGCACTATTGCTTGGATCTTCAGTGTATGTGTTAGCTAATAAAGCAAAATCTTCTCCATCATTTAATCTAAAAATTAAATCCTCTGCTTCTAGTTTGACTCTTAACGAGTCATTTGCATTAGATAATATTGGCCATTTAACATATTTTAAATATCTTTGTTCAGGCTGATCATAGTCTGGAAGATTTTTTTGATATAAATCTCGCAATTCGTCTTCACTAGGTCTATTTGCTAATAAGCCATTATAAAAGTCTTGATCAATTGCTTTTTCAGTAACATGAAGTATTTCAACTTTATGATTAAGAAATCTTTTTTTATAATTTTCAAACACATCGTCAGTAGTAATTGCGGCTGCATTAGAAATATATTGTTGCAATTTATAACTTGGTAAATAAACATTTTGCATAAAATCTTCAATTGGTTTCCAATCAATTTGGCCAGGATTTAAAACGGCATCGAGGTATTTTTCAAGATCAAATCTCCCAAATGACTGAAAGGCATCTGAGTTTTGTAAAAATGGGGGAGGATTATTCTTCATTTGAAAGAGAACTTCCTCATCACCAACAACAATTTTATTTTTTTCAATTTGTTCTTGAACAATTAAGTCAGCAATTAGTCTTTCCCATACAACTGCTCTAATATATTCTCTTTCTTCATCTGAAATTTGACGACCAGATTGAGAATCAAGTCTATTGATTTCATTAGACACTAGTTGATTAAAATCTTCAAAGAGAATAGGTTTACCGTTTAGCGAACCAACTTCATTGCCTTGACGTCCACCAAAAATATCAGTGATGCTGGCACCACCAACAAGTCCACCAATAGCCATACTAGTAACAAAAAGGACCAAAATAGTCCACATTACTACTTGCATTCTACTTCTCATATTTGTTATTAAACCCATAAACAGCGAATTTATAACAGCATCAATGTTTATGCAAACCTATTAAAAAATTGATAATAGAATTTTAAAAAATGCTTTAAATTGAATTGCTTTTAAAAAATTATGAGTAAAACAATCAAAAAAATACAATCTTTCTTGAGCTTAAGAAAGCCTTCAAATCAGGATGATGAAAAATTTATTTCTGGAATAGACTCTCCATATCAAGCAGCTAAATTAAGAAGTGCATCCAAGGATAAGACCGTTGATAGATTCCATTCCCCGGTAAGTTTTTCATGGAAAGCATTTTGGAAATCTTTTGTTTATGAAAATTTACCTCCAGTTATTTTTTCTCCTTTAGCAGCAATATTTCTTGAAGGTTCATTATCTCGCGCATGGCATGTATCTCAAAATAGACAGTTAATTGCGATATCAACAAAACATCATTCTTTAACAACAATTCGTAATAATTGGTTAATAATTTATCCTGCATCTTGGTTAATGAATATTGGATTATTTTTAGCTCTTTTTTCTGATAAAGAACTAATTCTTAACATTGATCCTTTTCATATGATCTTGGCTTACTTACTTTTATTTTTTAGAAGATTAATCATTGCAACTAAGTATGGATATTTTAGACCAGAGGACTTAGAACGTTTGTGTTTACCTGCTCCAGACTGGGATGATAATAAAACTGTTAGAAGATTAATAGCGCAAGGTTGGATGAGACCTTGGGAATTCCCTGGATTAATTGAAGACGAATTAACTATTGCAATGGATGAAAATGATATTTGTTTGCAAGGAATTCCATTTGAACCAGGCAAAGAAACAAGAGATAAATTAATTAATGAGTCTAATAATGAGCTTTTCCCATCATCGACAAGCTCAACAAAAGAAACTGAACTCCCTTCGGGCTTCATTCTTTATAACATAATTAATTCAGTTTATAGATTACCTGCACTGAAGTATATGCAGCAATTAACTTACTTATGTATGCTTTTATTACCTGTGGCAGCATTTTCATCTAAATATTTTTATGGAATGGATTTATTTGGAATTACTCCTCAAGAAAAGATTATTTCAGTGGCTACTCTTTTTGGATTTTTTAATGGTTTTCAACTCATGATGTTTGGAATGGTTTGTGCTGCTGATTATGAAAGAAGATATGCTACTTCTAAAAAATTAGGTGAATTAGTATCTTATCCTGGTCTAAAGCTTTCTTCAGTTTTTAAGAGTTTTTATAAAAGTGAAAAAGACGATAAAATTTTTATTGATTTACAGAAAAGAGTCAATGTCTTTGCGTGGATGAACATGAGAAATGTTTTAAGATCTTTTGGAGAAACATATTATTTACGAATTCAAGGTTATACATCTATTTTAATCTTTTATTCTTTGTTATGTGTTGGAATCTTAAATCTTATAGTTTGGACAGGGATGAAGCATCATATTTCGACAGTATATGTTATCGGGACAGTTATAACAGCTGTTTCAGTTATTTGTTTATTTGCAATCTCAAAAGCTATTCAACTTCAATCTCTTAGCGCAAAACATAGAGATTTTATTAGAAATGAACTATTTATTATTGAGGAAGAGATTTGGGAGCTAAAACTTGCTGGTAAAGGAGAAGACAGAATTACTGATCTTTCAAGCGCAAGAGCATTATTACAACAAGTTGATGAATCTATTAATTATAAAGAGCTTATCTATAAACCTACTACCATTTTTGGATATGCTGCTAATAATGGCGTTATGGGTTCAGTGTTAGGCTTAGTATTAACTGGAGTACTTTTTGCTATCCAAGGATTTGTTTCAGTTGGAATAGTCTATAATTCTTTGGGTTGGTTCATTCCATAAACTATTAGATTTTTTTCATTAAAAATCTATATATTCATAAAATATGAGATATAAATACTTAACTATTGCATTAATGTTTGGTGCGCTTTTTGCTCAAGGTAAAATATCTTTAGAGAGCGTGCTTGATGGAACATTTAGAACCGAATCAATTGGAAGATATGATTGGAAGAATAGTTCTGATTCATATTATTTTGCGGAAAGAAGTGATGAAGGTTTAGAATTTTATCAATATAATCTTGCTTCAAATGATACCTTAGAAGCCTTTACAGTTAAAAATAGTATTATTAGCAATTTTTCGTATTCATTTAGTCCAGATCAAACAAAACTACTTTTGAAAAAGAATTCAGTAAAACTATGGAGACATTCGTCTTATGGTTCATATTATGTGTACGATATTTCATCTGAATCTTTAACACCTGTCACTAGCGATCCTGATAGCCTAAGGAATGTAAAATTTTCTCCAGATTCAAACAAACTTGCATTCGTTCGAAATGATAACAATTTATACCTTTTTGATTTAACTAATGAGTTTGAAGAACAGCTTACTTTTGATGGGAGCGAAGATATTCTTAACGGACATTTTGGGTGGGTTTATGAGGAAGAATTTGGTACTTATGATTCATATAAGTGGAGTCCTAATAGTGAATATATTGCGTTTATAAGAGAAGACCAGACACATGTTAAAGAGTATGCATTGGTTGATTATGAAGCACAATATCCAGTTGTTAAGTACATCAGGTATCCAAAAACTGGTGAAGATAACCCTATTGTCTCAATTAGTATATTAGATTTAAAAAATAAAGAATATAGATCAGTCAACTTGCCAGATACAGCATATTATATTCCCGATATCATATGGCAAACAAATTCATCTAATCTTTATTTTGCTACTTTAAATAGAAAGCAAAATGATTGGAATTTATATAAATATGATTTTTATACTAATGGGGCTGACCTAATTCTAAACGACTCAAATGATTCTTGGATTGAAAGGGACCCGTTTATTGTTCCTGGTGAAATTGGTACATGGATTACTAAAGAAGGTTTTAGCTATGCAATTATGGATGATGGAGAAATCATCTGGCTTTCTGAAAAAGATGGATTTAGTCATATTTATAGAAATAGGCCTGATGGAAGACCTATAAATCAAGTTACAAGAGGAGATTGGGAGGTAAATAACATAAGTGCAATTGATGATAAAAATGAAATTATTTATTTTTCAGCCAAGAAAGAGACTGAAACAGAAAATCATCTTTATTCAATTAAATTCAATGGTTCTAGGCTTAAAAGACTTACCAAAGAAAAAGGTTCTCATTCATCATCTTTTTCTCCAACATTAAACTATTTCATTAATTCTTATTCTAGTTTTACAGTTCCTCCAAAAACTCTAATAAGAGAAGATAATGGAAAGATTGTTAGAACTCTTAAAGAAACAGATAAATCTAAATTTGATGCTTATAATCTGACTTATCCTCAATTAATTAATATTTTTACAGATGACGGTACTAGGCTTAATGCTTTAATTACATATCCACATAATTTTGATCCAATGAAACAATACCCTGTTATCCTATATAATTATGGCGGTCCTGGTTCGCAGATAGTTATCAATAGATGGAATTCTGGAAGACATATTTTTCATCAATTTTTTGCCAATAGAGATTTTATAATTTTCTCTTTTGATAATAGAGGTACTGGTGGGAGAGGAAAAGCATTCAAAGATTTAGCATATGGTGATTATGGAAAATATCTTGTTAAGGATCATATTGCTGCAGCAAAATATCTTCAAGGATTAACATATGTAGATGCTGAAAATATTGGAATTTGGGGATGGAGTGGTGGAGGTTATCTAACTAACATGTGCATGACTTTGGCTAGCGATTATTATAAAGCTGGTATTTCTATTGCTCCAAACGTAGAACCATTACTCTATGATACCATATGGACCGAAAGATATATGGGATTGATTGAGGAAAATCCTGAAGGTTATAAAAATGCTTCTGTGCTTACTCATGTTGATAAAGCGAAAGGGCATTTATTGCAAATACATGGTAACGCTGATGATAACGTACACCACCAACATTCAATAAAGCTCGCTAAAGCTTATGCAGAGCATGGAAAAGATATGGAAATGTTTATTTACTCCAATGCAAATCATGGAATGTATAATAATAACTTTTTAAGTGAAGATAACCCTGCTGATGGTTGGAAAAATATATATCATTTGTATAAAAAAATGACCGATTTCTTTATGGAACATTTAGTTCCAGATAATTTTTAATTTTCTGATTTCATTGCAATTTTTTGAAATTTCTGCATTGCAGTCTCATGATTTGATGTAATATTTATTAGATCTTTCGACCAAGATAAATTTTCATCTCCAACTAAATTTTTTAATCTTTCGATACTGTGTGTAAACATTTTAGGGAGAAAAGTAGGCGTAGGCGATCCTCCAGTACCTTTGGCTTTAGTTTGATTTTTATATGGGTCTGGAGCTTTAAGTATGTAGAAAACAACCATTTTGTAGTGATCTATTCTATGTTGAATTATCCAACGAACAGCGCTAGCTAAAATCTTCTTATTTTCATTATCTGATTCAATTTTTGAAAAGTAATCAGAGTTTTGGATTGAATTTCTAGTTTTTACAATCATAGCATGATGTGCTGGAGGTCTATAACCAACTCTAAATGATTTTAAAAGCTTTGTTAATGAGTCTACCTCAATATTTTTTGGTAAATCCTTCGAGCTAACATATCCTTTTTCCAATACCCCTTTAATCATTGCTTTGTCAACAATATTATCTGCTATATATGCATGAGTATGATCTCCAACACCTGTAATTTCATCAGCGATAGGATGATAGGAGCTATTTGCCCCAGTTTGACCATGCAAGTTTGATAGATAAAATCCTTTGGAATTATATTCCTCATCAAAATCTTCTCCGCAGTTTTCAAAAAATAAACCCTTCTCTGGGTACATACTGCCTTGATTTCCAAATAAACCTTGAATGAATATTCTAACTTCTTTGTTGTATAATGACGGCTCACTTACTTTCCACATAGCGTTGAATAATTGGTTTGATTGTTTCGTAGCTAGTTCAATTTTTTCAAGATTTTCTTTAATATCCTTACCTTCAAGAGCTAACATTGCGTTTTCTATCATCAAATTAGATGTTCTTTCCATTGCAAGATGAGTCATTCTAAATCCTTGCTCATTTTTATCAAAATCGTGAAATGCAACTAAGGGTTTAATCGATCTTATGTAATCAATATTTTTATCTAAATCATCATAATGATCTAACTCTTGATCAGGAAGTATCCCAGATCGCAGTACATAATCAGCAGCATATTCAAATTCAGGTTGTTGCCCTGAAATTCTAGAAGATAATAAAAGCAGTCCTGAAAGTGGCCATGGGATAAATGAACACGCCTTTTTTCCTCCATTAAAAATTGGTTCAATTTTAATACCATTCGCTAACCATGAAGACCAACACCTTACATTTGCAATCAATTCTGCAGATTCTCTGGTTGGATTAGCAATATGATTTTGTACTTCTAAAATAAATTCATCCATCAAACCGTTATCAATTAATTTTACTTCATCAAGAAGAGCATTTTGTCCGATTAAACCTGTTTTTGAATGATTGTGGACAGTCATTTCAACTGCAATATCTGATAAAATATCAAAAGGAGCTGGAAGTTTTTTTAGAGTAGAATATGGTAAAGTTGAATTTGGCGTCCATATTAATTCAGAAGTTTTTTGAATTAAATTAGCATCAAATTCTAGTCCAAATAAATGCTCACGAAATTGAATTCCATTTCCAAAATAAGGAAAATGATTTTCAGTTGATATTTTAATATCTGACTTCATTTTCTTCAATCAATTGATCAATAAATTTGAAAACAGATTGATCATTCCAAAGAGCACTGCCAAGATCTTTAACAACTACTTCACCATTTGAATTAATAATAAATGTTGTAGGAATACCTGAAGTTGCAAAGAATTCGTCATCCGTAATTATCTTGTATATTGGTAGATTTTGAAGACTTTCATCTTTTGGTATATAATTTTTGATTGTATTCAATTCCTCTCTTGAAAGATATAAAAATACAATATCATCTTCATTTTTATATTTTTCATATAGCTCAGCCATATAAGGCATTTCAGCTAAACAAGGATTACACCAGGTTGCCCAATAATTGATAAAAAGATTTTTACCTTTAAAATCTTGAATAGAAAAAATATTATTATCAAGGTCTGAGAATTGTAGCACATTGCTTTCAAAATCGATGGTTGATATTTTCATATCTTCTGGTGAAGGTGGTTCAAGTTTTGGGGCTTCAATCACTTCATTTAAATACAAAATTGATAGTTCTTTATAGCGCTCTTTATATTTATTTAAATCTTTATTTACATCACTATACTTATAAGATAGAAAAGACAAAATAATTATTAAAATTACTATTACGGAGTATAGTTTTTTTGAGTCCATTTTAACTGATAATATTATAGTTTTTTTAAATAAACTACTTAAATTGTTTGGTATGGAAAAATTTGGTTATTTCTTGTTAATTGTATTTTATGCGCTTGCAATAAACTTCTCTCTTTCTGAAGTAGAAGTTTTTTACCCAGATGGTCTTTTAATAATATTATTTGCAAGTGGATTATTGATGCTTTTTGTAAAAGTGCTTAATGAGCGAATAAACAATAAAGAAGATGATTACTACTCAAAGGAGATTGATAAATAATGATAGTAACTACTCAAGATAAAATTGAAAATAAATCTATCTCCCAAGTTCTTGGAGTTGTTAGCGGGCAATCAATTAGAGCTAGGCACTTAGGTAAAGACATTCTTGCTGGTTTAAGAAATGTTGTTGGTGGTGAAATTACTGAATATTCGAAATTGATGGCAGAGTCTAGACAGCAAGCAATGGATAGGATGATTCATCGAGCTGAAGAATTGAATGCTGATGCAATTGTTGGCGTGAGATTCACCACATCTATGCTTCAAGCAGGAGCGTCTGAAATTTTCATTTATGGTACTGCAGTCAAGCTTTAACTATTAACGGTTTATGAAAGATTCACATAAAATCCCTAAAGATGTTAAAGGTTGTTATGCTGTAATATTCTCATATCAATTAAGCAATGACTTAGAAGGGTATGCTGATATGGATCAAAAAACCATTGATGCAGTAGTAGATATTCCTGGGTATTTAGGTTATGATAAATTTGGTGACGGGAATGAGAACACATTCATATCATATTGGAAAGATTTAGAAAGCATAGATATTTGGAGGAAAAATTTTTTACACATCGAAGCAAAGAAGCATGGAAAACAGTGGTACAAAAAAATGAGAGTTCAAACAGTTCAAATCCATGATGATATTAATTTTTGGTCATGAATCAAAAAATATTCCAAGTAAATAATCTCCATTTTTATTTTCGAATTTTATATAATGATAATAAGCTTTTTGATTTATCATTTTCCGATGATAAAAATGATTTAATGGAAAGGCAATTATCTTTAAAAATCAATAAAAATAGTTCTTCAAAATTTGCTAAAGAGGTCCAAAATCAATTAAATGCTTATTTTGCTAGAAAGCTAAAAAAATTTGATATTCCAGTTCACATTGAAGGTTCAGAGTTTTCATTAAAAGTTTTTAAAGAAATGTCCAAAATTCCTTATGGAAAAACAAAAAGCTATAAACAAATAGCTGAAAAAATCAAAGAACCAAAATCTGCAAGAGCAGTTGGAAGGGTAAGTGGTTCAAATAAAATACCCATTATCATTCCTTGCCATCGAATTGTTGGAAGTAATGGTGAGCTTGTTGGATATAGCGGTGGAGGCGGATTGTTATTTAAATCATATTTACAATTGTTGGAGAAGAAATGAAAAAATTATTAATGATACTTACATGTTCACTTTTAATGGCACAGGAATCAAAAAATGAAACTATTGTATTTGAAAGTGCAAATCCATTTTCCTTTGAAGAGATAGTTACCGATCTTGACAGTCAAGAAAAACAAACTGTATCTGGGATTTTAGGATTTCCAGCAGATTTTGATGCTGAGAAAAAATATCCTCTTATTGTTGGGGTTGCTGGAAGTTTAAACTGGGGCCCTCATCATTTAAAATA
>CBFHKL010000001.1:63994-72091 GCA_965656415.1 uncultured bacterium | reverse complement strand
CACTCCACCAATAGCTAACACATTTCCTCTTAAAGTAATCTCACCAGTCATAGCAACTTTGCTCTTTACTGGTTTATTGGATAATAATGAAACAAGAGAAGTAAACATTCCCACACCTGCAGATGGACCATCTTTTGGAATTGCTCCAGCAGGACAATGAACATGAATATCCATTTTGTCTGCAAAATCATCTTTAAGATCCAAAATATCAGTATGAGACTTAACATAAGTAAATGCAGCTGAAGCTGATTCTTTCATCACATCTCCAAGTTGACCGGTTAAAGTTAAAAGACCTTTTCCTTTCATCTTACTTGACTCAATGAATAAGATATCTCCACCAGCAGCAGTCCATGCCATACCAGTTACAACACCTGGCTTGGTAGTTCTTTCAGCTAAATCAGACTGGAATCTTGGGATACCAAGATATTCATTTACAGATTTTTTAGAAATACTTGCTGTTTTAAGTTTTTTATTTACTACATCTACAGCTACTTTACGTAGCACATTAGAAATTTCTCTTTCTAAACTTCTAACTCCAGATTCTCTAGTGTATGAAGAAATAATTTCTTTAATTCCAGTGTCATTAAACTTGACTTGTTTCGAAGTAAGTCCATTTTCTTTAACCTGTTTTGGGATCAAATGTTTTTTTGCAATTTGTACTTTTTCATCATCTATATAACCTCTAAAATCAATCATTTCCATACGATCATAAAGTGCTGGAGGAATATTGTCTGGATAATTTGCTGTGGAAATAAACATTACTTTACTTAAATCAAAATCAACTTCGAGGTAATGATCACTAAAGGCATGATTTTGCTCAGGATCTAGCACTTCAAGCATTGCTGAAGAAGGATCTCCTCTAAAATCTGAACCAAGTTTATCAATTTCATCTAACATAAAAACGGGATTATTTGTCTTTGCTTTTTTTAACGATTGAATAATTCTTCCAGGAAGAGCACCAATGTAAGTTCTTCTATGTCCTCTAATTTCTGCTTCATCTCGAACACCTCCTAAAGATATTCTTACAAATTCTCTACCCATTGACTTTGCAATAGATTTTCCTAAAGATGTTTTTCCAACCCCCGGAGGGCCAGTAAAACATAAAATAGGACCTCTAACTGTTTCTTCTTTAGTTACTTTTTTCTTTAGAGATCTTACAGCTAGATATTCCAAAACTCTTTCTTTGACTTTTGGTAAACCATAATGATCTTGATCTAATCTTTTTTGAGCTTCCTTTACATTTAAATTATCTTTGCTAGATTTACTCCATGGTAACTCAGTTAACCACTCTAAATAAGTTCTAGCGACTGAATATTCTGGAGATTGAGGAGAAATTCTACCCAAGCGGTCAAGTTCTTTATTCGCAACTTGCGATGCCTCATCGCTCATCTTCACATCTTCAATCTTCTTTTTAAGATCATCCAACTCTACAGTTTGACTATCTTCGCCAAGTTCTTTCTGTATAGTTTTCATTTGTTCTCGTAAATAATACTCTCTTTGAGTTTTTGATATTTCATCTTGAACTTCAGATTGAATTTCTTCTCCAAGTTTTATACGCTGGATTTCTTTTTGTAAAAGATTAATTGCATTTTCTACTCTTTTTCGAACATCAAGCTCTTCTAAAACTTGTTGCTTCTCGGAATTAGATACTGATAATAAGGAAGTAGCTCTATCCGCTAATCTTGATGGACGATCAATGTTTGAAAGCATTCCAGCATGCTCTTCATTTAAGTTGGGAGAAATTTTAATTAGTTCAGTAAAAGAATTTTTTAAATTTTTAGCAAGTGCTTCAATTTGAACATCGGGAGTAGTAATTGATTCTTGAATTCTATCTATGCTAGCCATGAAATATGATTCGCCTTTATTGAATTTCAATATTTTAACTCTATCTACTCCTTGCACAATTGCAGATTTACTATTATCAGGCATATCAAAAGTTTTAAGCACCAGAGCTAAAGTCCCATATGAATATAAATCATCTTCCTTCGGGTCTTCAATTGATCCATCCTGCTGTGCAACTACTACAAGATATTTATTATCCTCTGGAAGATCTTCAATTAACTTCAAAGACTTTTCTCTACCAACATAAATTGGTATAACTTGCTGTGGGAATAAAACCGTATTTTTTAACGGCATTACTGGATATTGTTTTGTTGTTTCCATATTCATGATATTATAGTTGCAAAAACTATGCCTTTCTTATTTTATCTATATTCTTGTAAAAATAATGTTAAATCTATGCCATAATGGCATTAAAGTATGCTATTTTAATGAAATAGAATAAATAAATTCATCAAAATTAGATTTATTAGCTTTAATTAAGCTATTATTTCCGACAGCTTTAACGAAGTAAATACTATTACCAAATTCAATCACTCCACCTAATAAACCATAGTCATATCTTAACTCCTTAGGTGCATTTCTATTTATCATATTGGGAACTTCATAAGTTCCATAAAGTTCTACTGTGCTTATATACTTTGAACTTAAAGTATCTTTAATTGTTTCAATGGTTGAATTATCTACTTGAAATTGATTAATCCATCTATCAATGTTTTGATCAGCAGTACCCTGAATATTTGCAAATAGAACTACACTAAAATCTCCTCCATCTTTTAAAGAAAGTTCTAGCAGTCGAAACTGTTTATCTGAAATTTGTGCACTCCATTTGTCAGGAAGTTTATATGTAATATTTTGAACTACATTTTTTCCATAAATCTCGTTAGTACCATTGATTGCAATAAATGATATAAATCCACTAAAAAATAATATAACAAAAACAGTAATAGCTCTTTTAACCATTATAACACCATTCTTGCTTGTTCATCTGCATGATATGAGCTCCTTACTAAAGGACCAGACTCGACAACTTTAAAGCCAATTGAAAGTCCATACTCTTTATATTCATCAAATATTGCTTTATCAACATATTCTTGAACTTTTAAATGCTTTTTTGTTGGTTGTAAATATTGACCTATAGTAAAAATTTGAACACCTATATCTACAATCTGTTTCATCGTTTCTTTTACTTCATTCTTTTTTTCTCCAAAACCAACCATCAATCCTGTCTTAGTTCTTAAACCATATTTTATGGAATCATTAAGAACGCTCAAAGATCTCTGCCAATCAGCTTGAGGTCTTACTTTCCTGCTAATTCTTTCAATACACTCAATATTGTGACTAAAAATATCAGGCTTTGCCTTTAAAACTGTTCTAATTGCATTTTTATTACCCATAAAATCTGGTGTCAATACTTCAACAGTACATTTTGGATTCATTTTTTTTGTATTTTTGATTGTTTGAGCCCAAATAGTTGAACCATAATCTTCTTTTAAATCATCTCGATCAACAGAAGTAATTACAACATGACGCAAGCCCATTTTTTTAACTGTCTGAGCAACTCTTATTGGCTCTAATGGGTCATTCCACGTAGGTCTTCCAGATTTAACTGAGCAAAAACCACATCCTTTAGTACAAATGTCTCCTAAGATCATTAATGTTGCAGTTTTTCTATTCCAACACTCATAAATATTGGGACATCTTGCTTCAGCGCAAACTGTATTTAAATAATTTTTCTCAATCATTTTCTTAACGATCTTGAAATTTTTATCTGTCGAAATATTTATTTTAGGTTTGTGTTGTCGTGATTCAATCATGTATTAAAAATTTTATTAAAATTACTGATTAATTGCTTTTTAATATCGTTCATAGCAATTTTTTTTCCAAGTTCTTTATCTATAGTAGTCATTTTAACCCCTTCAATGCCACAAGAAATTATATTATCAAAATAAGATAAATCTGTATTGATATTAACGGCTAATCCATGCATCGTGACTCCTCTAGATACGTGAATTCCAATGCTTGCAATTTTTTTGTCTTCCACCCATACGCCAGTTTCTTTGATTGGAACATGCGTTTCTAGACCGTAATACATTAAAGTGTTAGATATTAATTGTTCTATCATTTTAACATATGACTTAACTCCAATTTTTCTCTTTTTAAGATTTATTATTGGATATGCTACTAGCTGCCCAGGACCATGATAGGTAACATCTCCCCCTCTATCAGTTTGTATGATGTCACATGCTTTGTTAAGTATATTACTAGAATTAGCGTTTTTACCTAAAGTGTAAACATGTTCATGTTCTACTAGAATTAAATACTCATAAGATGGATTACTAAGAACTTGTTCGCGCAAACTTTCCTGAATTTTGAGTGTATCCTGATAATTTTTTCTTTTTAAATCTTGAACTTTAGTGAGCATTTATTTTAATTGCATCAATGTTTCAAAAATTGCTTCGGAAAAAGTTGGATGTGGATGTACTGAACCTAAAATATTTTCCACCGTTAATTGATTGCTCATTGCTAAGCTAAATTCAGAAATCATTTCGGTGGCATTAGAACCAATGATATGAGCTCCTAAAATTAAATTATCATCGGATACTAATATTTTAATAAATCCGTCAGTTGAACCGCTAGCTACAGCTCTTCCATTAGCATTGAAAAATGATTTTGCAATTTTATAATTGATTCCTTTATCATCAAGCGCCTTCTGATCAAAACCTATAGAGCCAATTTCTGGTTTTGAATAAGTGCATGCAGGAATACAATCATAATCAATTTTTTTAGGATTGAGATTTGCAATGCATTCTACAACATACAATCCTTCTGAACTAGATACATGAGCTAACCAAGGAGGGCCTGTAACATCACCGACAGCATAAATATTATCAATATTAGTCTGTCCATTTTCATTCACCTTGATGTGTTGATTTTCACCTAAATCAACACCAATGCTTTTTAAGCCAAATCCATTAGAATTACCTTCAACTCCAATTGAAACTAAAATATGATCATCCTCTATTTCATTTGCTATGGTACTAGTTTGAATGTCTACCTTTTTTCTTTTTAAAACTTTATGCATCCATTGAGATATTTCCACATCTTCATTTGGTAATATATTTTTCTGTGCCTCTAGAAGTGTAATTTTTGTTCCAAACGCATTAAAGAAGTAAGCAAATTCAATACCAATTGCTCCTGCACCAATAATTGTCAGACTTTTTGGTAGTTTTTTAAGACTAAAAATATCTTTTGCTGTCAAAACATTTGCAGAAGAACTATCTAAAGAGCTTAAGGTTTTTGCTCTAGAGCCTGTTGCAATAATAAATCTATCTCCATGTAAGATATTACCGTCAATTTCAACTGAATGTTGATCAATAAAAGTTGCAAAACCAGGGAAAAAATCAATTCCTAATTTTCTAACTTGAAAGTGGAGTCCTTTAGATAATCTTTTTCTTGCTTGGGATGTCTTATCTATCACTTTATCAAAATTAATTTTTGGTTTTCCAACCTCAATACCATACGAACTTGCATTATTAATTAATTCAAATACTTCAGCATTTTTCAAAAGAGATTTAGTTGGAATGCATCCCCAATTTAAACAAACACCACCAAGATCATTATCATCAATAATTGCAACGCTCATTCCAAGCTCTGCAGCTCTAAAAGCTGCTGTATAACCACCTGGACCACCTCCAACAATTATTAATTGATATTTTTTCAATAGAGTCCTAAATGTTGTTCATTTCAATTAATTTTAGGAATTCATTTCTTGTTGATTCTTTTTCTCTAAATATTCCAAGCATTGAACTACTAGTTGCAATACTATTTTGTTTTTGAACGCCTCTACTTAGCATACAAAAATGCTTTCCTTCTAAAACAACTGCAACGCCACGAGGATTTAATACCTCTTGAAGGCATTGAGCAATTTGATTTGTTAAACGTTCTTGCACCTGAAGTCTTTGAGAAAAAAGGTCTGTAATTCTTGCTAACTTTGAAAGTCCTATAATTTTACCATCTGGTATATATCCAATATGGGCTTTTCCATAGAATGGTATCATGTGATGTTCACAAAGACTATAAAACTCAATATTCTTTACAATAACCATATCTTTAGATTCACTTTCAAATATCGCATTATTGATTAATTCATCAAGATTTTCAGTATACCCTTTTGTTAAAAAATCCCATGCTTTTGCTACTCTCTTTGGTGTGTTTATTAATCCTTCTCTTGAAGGATCTTCACCTAAGAGCTCTAATAAATTCTTTGTATTAGCTTCTAATTTTTTTCGTTTATCGTCGTTCATTTTTCCTCCAAATAACTTGCTGGCCTTATCTTATCTTTCAAAAGCCATAATAAAAAATAAATGATAGGTGTATCAATCAATGCTACTAACACTTTAAATAACCAACCCATCAATAGTAAGCTTCCAAATCGCTCCCAACCAATTGCTCCAGCAGAACACAGTATTATAAGCACCATTGATGTATCTACTAATTGAGAAAACATAGTAGAAGCATTATTCCTTAGCCATAAATGTTTTCCTTTAGTTAGTCTTTTCCAAAAGTGAAAAATGCGCACATCAATAAATTGAGCAGTTAAATAAGCCATCATAGAAGCCAAAAATGCAGGTGCAGATAATCCAAAAACTTTATTGAATGTTACAGAATCTACTGGAGACCAATCTGCAGCGGTAGCATTCATTGATATAAAAATTAATAATGTAGTAAAGACGCTTGCACAAAATCCCGAAATCACTACTTGATTAGCTCTTTTTTTACCATACAATTCTGATATAAGGTCAGTTACTAAAAAAGTGACTGGGTATGCTATAATACCTACTGATAATTCAAAAGTTAACCCTAAAAAATTCCACGTAAAAAATTTTTGAAATATCAAATTACAAGCAACTAGTGAAGCAATAAATATTCCAGCAAAAATTAAATATAGTCTTTCTTGAAAATCATTCATCAATCGGTCCATAGTAGTCTGTATAAATTGTTGGAGTTTCTTCAATGCGAATTTTATGGAGCGTACACCCTTCTAGATATTTTACAATCTCCTCCCAAATGAAAACTACTAAGACTTCTGTTGAAGGTTGTTTGCCCTTAAACCATGGAATATCTTTCTCAAATTGAGAGTGATCTAAAACATCTACAACATGTGTATTAACGATTTTTTTTAAGTGGCCTAAATCTACAAGGAAACCAGAATCAGGATTTATATCTCCAGTTACAGTTACATGCAGAGTATAGTTATGGCCATGAACTCTAGTATCTTTTCCAAAAACATCCCAATTTTCTTGCTCACTCCATTTTTTGTTTCCGTACTGGTGTGCAGCGCAAAATGAAAATACTTTTGTTAAGAAAGTTGTGTTTTTTGACTTCATAGATATAATAATTTATTTAAATAATGTTCTTCTTCCAACAACAGATGTAATTGGGCAGTTAATTATTTCAAAATTTCTTGCGGGACAATATTCTCTTCCATAAAAAATAATTTGTAAATGCAACTTACTCCATTTTTCCTTTGGGAATAATCTCTTAGCATCTTTTTCAGTTTGCACAACATTTCTTCCACTAGATAATCCCCATCTATACATACAACGATGAACATGTGTATCAACTGCAAAAGCTGGATATCCAAAAGCTTGTGACATCACTACAGATGCAGTTTTGTGCCCAACACCTGGAAGTTTTTCAAGATCATCAAAATTTTGAGGAACGTTACCCTCATAATTTTCATGTAAAATTTTTGATAATTTTAAAATATTTGACGCTTTTGCTGGACCAAGTCCACAGGGTTTAATTGTTTGATATAAATCTTCATAGGTAAATTTTAACATTTTTTTTGGAGAGTCTGCTATTTTGAAAAGTTTAGGTGTAACATTATTTACTGACTTATCTGTAGAGTTTGCTGAAAGTAAAACAGCAATCAATAAGGTAAAGTTATTTGAATGATTTAAAGGAGGATCGACGCTTGGATAAAGCTCATCAAGTTTATTTATAATAAATGTTACTTTATCTTTTTTTAGCATTAATTACTAAAGTTCTTTTAACGCTTCATACGTTAAAGACTTTGGACGAGTCAAAGGCATTCCCATTGCTCTAGCTAAAACCATTTGTGAAACAATCCCAAGAGATCTTGACATACTAAATAAGACAGTATAAAACTGAAACTCTTTGATGCCATAGTGATAAAGAAGTGAACCGGATGCTGCATCAACATTTGGCCATGGGTTTCTTGCCTTACCATGC
>CBFHKL010000001.1:35857-63895 GCA_965656415.1 uncultured bacterium | reverse complement strand
TCTTTAAGAACATCAGGAACAATATCGAATAATTTTGAAACTACATCAAATACATCACTTCCTTTAATGTGTTCTTTCCCAAAATCCATAAAGGCAGTAAATCGGGGATCTGGACATCTTAGTACTGCATGTCCATATCCTGGAATCACCTTGCCAGAATTTAATCTTTCCCATGAGAATTCTTTTAGCTGCTCATCTGATGGCACACCATTATAATGATCTAAGATGTCCAAAACGAACTTCAAATTATTTTGGTTTGCAAGACCATGCAATGGACCAGCAAGACCATTTAGGCCAGCAGATAATGAATAATATGGATCGGATAAAGCTGAGTTAACAGTTAATGCACTAAAAGTACTGACATTTCCACCTTCATGATCACAGTGAAGCATCAAGTATAATTGCATCATTTTTAACATGTCATCAGAATAATCTACCCCCATCATTTGTAAGAAATTTTCAGACCAGTCAATTGAATCACTTGCTTCTATTCTGTCACCTTTGTCAAATCTTTGTCTATAAACAGCAGCACCAATAGCTGGCAATTTAGCAATTATATTTAATCCATCTTCAAGAGTGCTTTCCCAATAATCACCTTTGGAAACAACTAAATCATAAGCTTCTGCAAACTTACTTTCTTTCTGCATTGATAAAATTGCTGTGTTAAACATAGTCATAGGATGAGAATCTTTTGGCATGCCAGAAAGAACATCCCAAACGTAATCTGGCACATCACTTCGCTCTTTTAAATCACGCTGTAAATCATGTAATGCATCTGCATCAGGAAGTTCACCAATTAAAAGTAAGTATAGGATTTCTTCAGGTTTTAAATCAACTATATCAAGAATATGTTTTCCTCTTACATGAAGACCGCCATCAGCGGTAACTGAAGAGGTGTCGCATATCATACCCTTTACACCTTTCATTCCTGAGTAAGCTTTATTAATGGTAACAGTACTAGTTACTTGATCGCCTTTTTCATCAAGAAGTTGACGATAGTTGTATCTCCAATCTGGAATTTTTTTAGATAAATGTTCTTTTAGTTTCCCCATTTCTTACGATAATTTAAGTTCGAAATTGCATTTTGTGTAACTGTTTATATAGCCCATCAATATTCACTAATTCATCATGCTTACCTTCTTGAACAATTTTACCATTTTCAAGTACTAGTATTTTATTAGCGTTATGTACTGTTGAAAGTCTATGAGCAATCACGAATACAGTTCTTTCACTCATTAAGTTTTCAATCGCCGATTGAACATGTTTCTCAGATTCACTATCTAATGATGATGTCGCTTCATCTAATATTAAAATAGGAGGATTCTTTACAATTGCCCTAGCTATAGCAATTCTTTGCTTTTGTCCTCCAGATAGAGACACACCTCTTTCACCAATGATAGTATTATATCCATCAGGAAGATCTTTAATAAATTCATGTGCATTAGCAGCTATTGCTGCATCCTTAATTTTATCATCTGAGATATTTTCAACTCCGTATGCAATATTTGCTTTAACACTGTCATCAAAAAGAAATGTCTCTTGAGTTACAATACCCATCAAAGATCTTAACGAATTAATTTTTAGTTCTTTGATATCCTTTCCATCTATTTTGATTGAACCGCCTAAAGTATCATAGAATCTTGGGATTAAATCTACTAAAGTAGATTTTCCAGCTCCACTAGGACCTACTAATGCAAGAATTTCTCCTTTATTTATTTGAAAATTGATATTGCTTAATACTTTATCCTTTTCATCTCCATAAGAGAAGGATACATTATCAAAAGATAATGAATTCTTTAAATCGTTAACTTCGGTAGCATGGTTAACATCCTGTATATCAGATTTAATATCCATTATAGTGAATACTCTATCTGCAGATGCTAGGCCGTTTTGTAATTCATTTACAACATTGGTTAGGTTTTTTAATGGCTGGAATAAACTAAAAAGTAAAAGAATGAATCTTAAAAAATCTTCCGAACTAATTGACTCAACAACTAATACATCTCTTGCACCTACCCATAATAGTAAGGCTGCAATAGTTGCACCAAATGTTTCAGAAACAGGAGAAGAAACAAATCTTAACCTATCTCTCCTCAACATTAATTTATAATACTTTTGGGTTTCTTTAGCAAATCTATTGATTTCAAAACCTTTTGTAGCAAAAGCTTTTACAATTCTCATGGAACCAATCGTTTCTGCAATCATAGAAGTCATTCCTGCTAGTTGCGCCTGACTTCTTGCAGATCTTCTTCGAATACTATGAGAAATACCGAAAATTATAATTCCACTAACCGGTATAATTAAAAGTGCAATTAAAGCAAGTTTTGTACTTACAATAAATAACAAACTCATTAAAATGATAATATTAATTGGTTCAACAAATAATTTTTGAAACATAATTGATAATGAGTTTCTCATATTATCAATATCATTTACCAGAACAGCGGTTAATTCTCCAGACTTATTCTTATTAAAATATGATAAAGAAAGATAATGGAAATGGCTGTAAAGCTTATTTCTTAAGTCACGTATTAATCTATATTGAACAATCGAAAGTGTGACATTTTTTATATAAAGTGAGATATTTTTTGCCGAAAAAACTACAATAAGTGCAACACATACTGATGAAACTGTGCTTATAGCTGTATCTTTTAAAAGCAAGCTATTTGAAAACAACTTAAGCCTATCATTCATAGTCAATTCACTCAAACTTGAAAGGCGCTGATTTTCAACTAACATTTCATTGAAATCAATTAAGATATTATTGATCATTGTAGCAGTAATCCAAATTGATGCACTATTAAAAATAACAAACAAAAAAGCTGCTAAAGTTGATAGAATAAGAAATGGCCAATGAGCCAATACAAATTTAAATAATCTTTTTAGTGATGATTCCTTCATAAGATTTATTTATAAACCATTTTTGAATGAAGAATGTCAGCTTCTGAGAACTGTTCACCCAATACTTCAAATCCTAGTTTTTTATAAAAATCCACTACTGCTTCCTGTGCATGTAAATATATGGTTTTATTAGAAGAAATTTGAGATAAAATAAAATTGACAATCTGTTTCCCGATACCCATCCCTCTGAATTCATGCAATACTGCAAATCGTTCTAACTTTATGCCAAAGCTAGTTTCTCTCCATCTACCTGTTGCAACAGGAAGATCATCATGGTAGCAAATGATATGATGAGATTCATCCTCATATTCAATTTCAATATCTATCGGAACATTTTGTTCTTCGACAAAAACCAACTTTCTAATATTGAGTATCTCTTGATATTCTTTATTAGTATTTACTAATTGTATTTTTAAATTCATTTTAACAATTTGGACAATATATAATGTTTAATCGTACACTAACAACAATTCTCGGAATTATTTGTTTACTAGCTTTTTCATTCTCTGATGATAAGTTTTCTTCTTATAGAGAACTAAAAAAAATATCAAATGGAATGTCAATAATCCATAAAAGTGATAGTAAGATAGGAATTATTGCAATTCATGGATTTTATCCTGCATATTGGGTTGGCATTCATCATGAATGGGTAAAACCATTCAATTATTTAATTAAAAATGATATAAATACTTTCTTTTATAAATATGACTGGAATGATTGTCCAAGCAATGTTTCAATAGACTTCAATAAGCAATTAAATGATTTGACTACTAATAATCCAGATATTGAAAAATGGGAAATTGTTGGACACAGTATGGGTGGAACTGTAGTATTATTTTCAATCTTGAATGCAGAATTAAATGAAAATATAACATATAATATTGTTGCTACAGCTCTACATATGGATATTAATAAAGTTCCAATGACTACCAGAATGTCTATTGAGCAAAGATTCAAAAAATGTCCTGATAATTTAAATAGCTTCGATGACGCATTTTTGGAAGGATTTGAAAATAAACTTGTTCAATGGAGAAATATTAAAGAGTTTGATTCACAATTCAAAAAATATGATTTTGATCCTTATGACAAAGATATTAGAAACTCGACTATAGTTCAATTTCCGGATAGTATAAATGGTGAACGAGTTGGACACACTTCAAGTTTATACTTTTCAATCTTAGAAATTATCAACTAATTCAATCGAAACTGGACAATGATCAGAACCCATTACATCTTCATGAATATCCGCATCGACTACTGAATCAACAAATCCTTCATTAACAAAAAAGTAATCTATTCTCCAACCAATGTTTCTTTGCCTTGCTCCAAAACGGTATGTCCACCAAGAATAGCGATCTGGCTCTTCATGAAATAATCTAAAAGTATCTATATAACCATTCTCAACATATTCATCCAGTTGAGCTCTTTCAACAGGCATAAATCCTGAATTTTTTTCATTTGCTTTCGGATTTGCTAAATCTATAGGAAAATGTGCAGTATTCCAGTCACCAGCAACAACCACATTCGTACCCGACTCGACTTGTTCATTTAATATCACTAAAAGATCATCATAAAAATCTAGTTTATATTGCAATCTATGTTCATCTTTCTGGCCGTTTGGAAAATAAATATTGTATAATAAAAAATTTTCAAACTCTGTAATTAAGACTCTTCCTTCTTTATCATATTTTTCTATTCCTAAACCATATTGGACATCAAGCGGTTCATGTTTGCAAAAAGTGGCAACTCCGCTATAACCTTTTCTGACTCCAGAATGCCAAAATCCATGATAACCATGAACATTTTGAAGCGATTCGGGTAATTGATCAAAGTTTGCTTTTGTTTCTTGAATACAAAGTATGTCTGGTGATGTACTATCAACCCAATCAAGAAATCCTTTTTTTTCTATTGCTCTTACTCCATTTACGTTCCATGAAAAAAGTCTCATTGTTTTAATAACTCCTTTAATTTGTAAAATATATTAATAAATTTAGCCATGAATTTTAAAGAAGATTTCAAAAAAGTTATTGAAGAAAATAAGATTGTACTTTTTATGAAAGGGACTAAAGAAGCTCCTGTTTGCGGTTTTTCAAAAACTGTTGTCAGCGTTCTTGACCATTACGGAGTGAACTTTCATGATGTAAATATTCTTGGACACGAAGATATGAGACCAGCATTATCAGAATTATCTGGCTGGCCAACTTTTCCACAGTTATTTGTTGATGGAAAATTACTTGGCGGCTGCGATATCACTGTAGAAATGCATGAAAATGGTCAACTTTTAGATGCTTTAGACGTTTAAATAAAGTCTATTGTAATAATAATATCTTAGTTCTATATTTTCTACGTTTTTGGCCCGTTCGTCTAGTGGTTAGGACTCATGGTTTTCATCCATGCAACAGGGGTTCGATCCCCCTACGGGCTGCTTCCTTTTTCTGAAAAAAATGTTGAAAATATGAGCTTTTTACAAAAATAAACCGACCAGTCGGTTTTTTCTTGTTTTTTACAATTTCTTGTATTTAAATTATTATGTCAATATGAGTTAGTTGGGGCGGGGGAAATCCTTGATTGGTTCATACATATTTATTTATATCTCAATTCTAAATAATACTATATACCTACCATCTCCCGCCTTAATTCATTATTTTAAATAAATAATATGGGCTATGGTCTAATTGGCAAGGCACCGAACTGTTAATTCGGATGATTCTGGTTCGAGTCCAGATAGCCCAGCTGGCTATCTAATAGATTTCAAAAGAGTTCTTGCAGCATTCCCAACCTCAAAACCCTTATTTAAATCATTGTCTCTACTTCTTTCGAATGCTTGTTGAGCATTTTGACATGTAAGTACACCAAATAACACAGGGATGTGTGACTTTATAGAAATATTCATTATTCCATTTGATACAGCTTGACAAATATAATCATAATGATCTGTATCTCCCTTAATTACACATCCTAACGTTATCACTGCATCATATCTTTCAGATTCTACACATTTTTGTGCTGATGCAGGCAATTCAAAAGCCCCTGGGACTTTAATTATATTTAGCTTATGATCTTTTAAAGATTTCTTACACCCTTCTAAAAGACCATGTACAATCTCTTTATTGAATTCACTAATAATTACTGCAATCATTAATCTAACATATGGTTTAGTTTTGTTTTCTTAATTGATAAATATTTTTCGTTATGTTCTGACGAACCGATATTAATTGATACTCTATCAGCTATTTTTAAATCATGTCCTTCAAGCCCAATAAGTTTTTTTGGATTATTGGTCATTACGATTAATTCTTTGGCTCCTAAATCTTTCAAAATTTGAGCACCTACTCCATAATCTCTTAAATCTGCTTTAAAACCTAAAGCGTTATTGGCTTCAACAGTATCTAAATTTTTCTCTTGCTGAAGCTTATAAGCTTTAATCTTATTTCTTAGGCCAATTCCTCTTCCCTCTTGCCTTAAATAAACAATAATTCCAGAACCTTTTTCAACAATTTTTTTCATTGCAAAATCAAGTTGACTACCACAATCACATCTTAAAGAATGAAAAATATCTCCGGTAAGACATTCAGAGTGAACTCTAATTAAGACAGGTTTTTTATTGTCAATTTTTCCATAGGTTAATCCAAGGTGTACTTTATTGTTATAAATGTCATCATACATATGTAGATCAAAATCACCAAATTTGGTTGGAAGTTTAATTTCTTCTACTTTTTTAATGATGCTTTCTTCTTTTCTTCTGAATCGTATAAGATCCTCAATAGAGATAATTTTTAAGTTATGTTTTTTTGCAAATTTCACTAACTCGGAACCTCTGAGCATTTCACCGTCATCCCCAATAATTTCACAAATGACCCCACTCCTTGAAAAACCTGCAAGTTGGGCAAGATCCATGCTTGCTTCAGTATGCCCAGCTCTTCTTAAAACTCCTCCATTTCGACCGACAATAGGAAATATATGACCAGGTCTGGCTAGGTCAGTTGGAATAGTTTTATCGCTAACAATTGTCTTAATCGTTTTAGATCTATCAGAAGCAGATATACCGGTTGTGGTTCCTTTAATAGCATCTACGCTTACAGTGAATGCTGTCTCATACAAACTAGTATTTTTTTGTTCTATTGGTTCAAGATCTAATTTTTTAGCTCTGGGCTTTGAAACGGAAATACAAATTAAACCTCTACCTTCTTTGGCCATAAAATTAATGTTTGCAGGAGTAACAGCATCAGATGCCATTACCAAATCACCCTCGTTCTCTCTATCTTCATTATCGAGAACAACAACCATTCCACCATTCTTAATTTCTTTAATTGCAGAAGTAATAGTGTCAAATTTCATTTTCTTATATCCATAAAGTTTTCAATATATTTTCCTAATATATCAACTTCAACATTTACACTATCTCCAACTAACAAATTTCCAAAAGTAGTTAGCTCGATTGTGTGAGGAATAAGTGCAACATCAAATGTATTTACACTCTTACTTGCTACTGTCAAGCTGACCCCATTTAAAGCTATAGAACCTTTTTCAACTATATATTTCTCTATATCCTCAGCCATTTCAAACGTCCAAGTAGATGATTTATCAAAGTACTGAACATTCCTAATTTTTGTAATACAATCAACGTGTCCCTGTACAAAATGTCCTCCCATTCTTGCGGAAGGCAATAATGCTCTTTCTAAATTTAATTCATCTTTTTCTTTCCAAAATTCAGCAGTAGTTCTATTCAAAGTTTCATTAACTAATTGGACTTCAAATGAATTATTATCAGTATTGATAACTGTAAGACATACTCCATTACAAGAAACACTATCGTTAATTGACACATCAAACGAGTCAATATGATTTAAACGTAAAATCATACCGTCTTCATTTTTTTCAAATGAATCAATTAGTCCTTTGGTTTCTACTAGCCCTGTAAACATTTCTTTTTATAAGTTTTTTTAATATCGCTGATGAATGAAATTTCAGATACCAAATCTAAGGATGAACGAATTGTATCGAAATCACCACTATAGAAAGGAATACCCTCATGAAATTTTTTTGGAGAAATATATTCATGAATTTCATCAAAATATCCACTTTGGATAAATGACGTTATAGTTTTTTCTCCCCCTTCAACAATTAAAGATTGTACATTGTCCTTAAATAAATTGTCAAGAATAATTTTGATATTATTTTCTGGACGTTTTTTATTCAAAGTTTGAAAAATTAAAGGGTTTTTCTTTGAAACTTTAAGAGAAGATGAAAGTGGCTTTGAAGAAAGAATTACAATACGTGGATCTTTGCCTAATCCATGAGAATCCAATGAAGGATTATCATGCTCAACAGTATTTCTACCAACCAAAATTGCATCACAACCAGACCTTGTAAGATGAACGTCTCTTCGAGCATCTTCTTTTGTAATCCATTTTGAGCTTCCATCTGAATGAGCTATAAATCCATCTTGAGTTCTTGCATATTTTAATATTACATATGGTCTCTTATTTTCAAAAAATGTAAAAAATCTTTGATTTATTTTTTTAGCTTCAATCTGAGAATCTCCACACTCAACTTCAATTTTCGCTTTTTTTAGCTTATCTATTCCACCCATAGCTTTTTTATTAGGATCTGCTACAGCAATAATTACTTTATTAAACATTTTTGATTTAATAATAGCATCAACACATGGAGGATTATTGCCAAAGTGTGCGCATGGCTCCAAAGTGACATATAAATCTGCATTTCTAACAGGAGCTTCAAGAGATTCAATCGCATTTACTTCAGCATGCTTTGTTCCAAATGCTTTATGATACCCTCTTCCAATAATCTTATCATTTTTAACTATAACACAACCAACCATAGGGTTTGGATAAACTTTATTTGGATTAGCTTTTAAAGCTTCATTTATAGCTTGTTGCATAAAAAAAGAATTTTGCATTGATTTAATTATTAGTTAAGAAATTTGGCTATTAAACTTTGGAAATGATGAACCCCTTGCTCTCTAGTTGGAGAGAATCTTCCTGATTGATAAAAAGCAGATTGAATACCTTTGCTTTCATTTTCAACGATGAATTCATCCTCCCTCTCAACTTTATCAATATCATTTCCAGCACCTTTATGAAGCTTGCTTTCATCATAAATATATGTTAAGAAAGAAACTTTTGTGCGATTAATACTTATTGGCTTTACGATATTAACTGATAACCCCCAAGGATAAAAATTGAACATCATATTAGGAAATACCCAATAGTAATATGCTGCTACTTTTTTGCCATAATCAATGTGGTCTTTAGGTAAATCAAATACTTCGTTAGAATCGTCTGAATACCCTATTTGCAAATTGGAATATTTATACAATTCTGTTTTATAACTTCCATAATCTAAAACTTTATTTAAATCTTCGTGAACAAAAGGAATATGAAACCCTTCTAAGTAATTATCACAATATAATGCCCAATGCGCTTGAACGAGATAATCTTTAGACATACTACTATCGAATGAAAATTGATCTAAAGGTAAAAAACCAATTCTATCTTTAATAGGATTAACTACTTCTTCAAAATCAAAAGAAGGATTTAATCCAGCAAACAAAAATGGTCCCCATTCATACAAAGGGAACTGGTACAGATTATCACAATCTCTAGGAAAATCTTCTGTAAGCGAAAATTCAGGCATTGATTTGAAGTTACCTTTCAAATCAAAAGTTCTTCCATGATAAGCACATTTAATTCTTTTAACTTTATCAGCTCCCAAAGCAAGTATATTTCCTCTATGAGTACAAACATTTGACATGCAATTTACCAGCCCATCATTATCTCTAGTTAAAAGTATTGGCTCTGACAAAAAACCATCTAATAAAGTTAATGGCTGGATCGAGTTGGTTAACTTTAGACCAGAATTATCACCAAGCCATTGCCAAGATTTTAGAAAAATTTTTTCTTTTACCTCCTCAAAGACGTCTTGATTTTTATAAAATACAGACGGTAAAGTTTCTGCCTTTGCAATATCAGGGTTTATATTAAATGAGTGGGACATATTAAAGTAAGCTTTTGTTAAAAAAGAAAACCAAATCTCAAGCCTAAATGTGTCGTTCCATACTTATTGGCTATGCTTGGCTCAATAAATGGTTTACCAGCGGATGTATTATTTAAAATAAATGGAAGAGCAATTTCAAGATAAGTACTTTGTACTTTAAATGATTCTGTATCAATAACACTGTCAACACTTTCTTCTATTGTAAGAGCATTATGAATATTTTTTTCACTGCTAATACTTAACTTCAAACGAGGAATCATATAAAAGCTCGCATTTGTTTCAATTTCTTTGTATGCACCAAATTCAAAAGCGTAAAACTTTCCATAAAAATCTTGATTTAAAAAATTTAAAGCATCGCTAGTATAGTTTTTTGTTCCATACCTCGCACCAACCGATAAATTGACTGGAAGATTTGAACTTAAAAATGATTGACTCTCATTTAAGTAGTATGTTAAACCAAATGAGAAAGTCTTGTCTCCTAAATCAGGGTTTTCAGATCTAAAGTTTTCAATAAAATTAAAGCTCTCTTCTTCTGAAGAAGACTCACCATCTACATCGGTAAAAGTATAGACATCTTTTTTATTATTTAAAGAATAACCATAACTTAAATCAATGCCAAATATACCATTATATATATAACCTAAACCGATGCCATTACCATAGCTATCTCTTAAAAACTTACCTTCTCCAAAGAAATCAACATTTTGATCATGTTTAAATGAAACAGTGAATCCAGAGAATCCTTCCGGTACTATGTGGGTTTGAGCACTTAAGAAAGATGATGACATCATTATAATTATTAGTAGCTTTTTCATTTAAAAAATTTAGTGAATGTATAAGTGTTAAAGAATTTATTTTTTATTTTTTTCAATTAAGTTTTCCAACTTGCCAAAAATAAGTTCCGTTTTTCTTGGAGCACCTACAATTATGTCTCTAATTACTCCTTCTGCATCTACAATGAAATGTCCTGGAGCAACTGGAGTGAAATCATACATCATTGATCTAGATATTGAACCATGTTCATATTTGAATTCTGTTCTGTTTAGAAATGATTTTATATCTGGAATTGTATCAAAGCTTAGTGCTAAAAATTGAATATCTTCATTTTGATATTTATCTACCAAGTCATTTAAATAAGGCATTTCTGCTATACATGGTCCACAATTAATGTACCAGAAGTTAATAACCAACAATTTACCCTTATAGTCTGAAAAAGACTTCACACCTCCATCAATCATTTGTAGAAAATCACCTTCAGGCAGTGGTTGGTCTTTCCATTGATCGTTAATTCTTTTATTAAGAACAGCTCCTTGTCCTCCAGATCTTCTCAATTTATTTTCTTCAATAAGATTTTCTATAGACTCATCAGGAACAAAACCTCTTAAATCTTCATAATTTTGAAATAAAATGTACTCTGTATTATTATTCTCTTGATCATATCTTCTAAGAGCTTGAATATTATCCATATATTGAACAAGACTATCTTTTTGAGCATCTGAAAGAGTATTCCCTTGAGCATCTTTGAAAACAATACCATTTGTTATTTGTTTTGGTTGCTCAAGATTATCTTCTTTGGTTTTTTCAGATGATATGTTTTGAGGTTGTTGTTGTGTTGTATCATCTTTGGAGGCATTGCTCTCACAAGCTATCAAAAACATTATAAATATGATTTGTAAAATTTTCATTTCTGTCGATTCAAATATAGTTTTAATATAAATAAGGCTGAAGCAACAATACATAAAACGCTAAACCAAAGAAAAATTGCTTCAAAATTCTCTTTTATCCAGAGAGCTGTTCCAGATAATTCTGATAATTCTTCTATTTTAATTAAATTCATAGTACCTTGGCAGGCAAATTTAAGCAAAAATATGATAAAAACATTATTTACAAGCAACATTGGACTAATCGCTATTTTGTCAATAGGAATTGTTTTTCTATTGATTGGGTTAACTGCAAAAAAATCAAGTGATCTAGTAGAAAAATCTAAGGCCATTGCTAGCTTTTATGATTTAAAAGCAACATCTATAGATGGTGAGGAAGTTAATTTTAATCAATACAAGGGTAAAAAAGTTCTTATTGTGAACACTGCGTCAAGCTGTGGATATACATATCAGTATGAAGGACTTCAAAAACTCCATGATCTCTATGGTGAAAATGTAGTTGTTCTTGGTTTTCCTGCAAATGATTTTCTTTTTCAAGAAAGAGGGTCTGACAATGATATCGCAGATTTTTGTGAAAAAAATTATGGAGTAACATTTCAAATGTTTTCCAAAATTACAACAAAAGGTAAAAACCAAAGTCCGGTTTACACTTGGCTGACAAATAAAGATTTAAATGGCTGGAATGAAAAGAAACCTACTTGGAATTTTTGCAAGTATCTTATTAATGAAGAAGGTGATTTAGTAGCTTTCTTTGATAAAACTATTAAGCCACTTTCAACAGAAATCACCAGTCAGTTATGACATTAAGAAAGATTCTTATAGGTCTTTCATTTGTATTTTTTTCTTGTACTCTCAGATTTGATTGAATATAGAATTAAAGGTTTAGGTGCTAAGATTATTACTGAGCTTAATTAAGCGTACATCATAATTAAACTTATAGCCATAATAATCATTCCAATTGTAACTCCAATAATAGTATCGCTAGGCTCACCATACTCTTTGGCAACAGGTAATAATTCATTTAGAGCAACATATATCATAATTCCTGCACAAAATGCAAATGATATTCCAAATAATGCTTCATTAAATACTGTTCTAAAAATTAGAAATCCAATCAATGCACCAACAGGTTCTGCAAGACCAGATAAAAACGAAATATAAAAAGCTTTGCGCTTACTTTTAGTTGCATAATATATAGGAACAGAGACAGCAATTCCTTCTGGAATATTATGTACAGCTATAGCAGTTGCAAGCGTAAATCCAATTGCAGGGTCATAAACTGTTGCAGTAAATGTAGCAAATCCTTCAGGAAAATTATGAATTGCTAAAGCTATTGCAGAAAAAACACCTGCTTTAATAAGTGCAGATTCATTCTTATCTTGTGATCGTGATATAAAATCTGCAATTGAATGATGATCAAATAATTGATCAATTAAAAGCATCAAAAGTAATCCAACAACAAATCCAGTTACAGTTATTAACTTTCCAAAACTGAGACCATAAATTGCAGTTAACGAATCAAATGATAATTGCATTAACTCTACAAAAGACACATAAATCATAATTCCTGCAGAAAGTCCTAATGCAATTGCTAAAAATCTCTTATTGAAAGATCTTGTAAAAAGCGCAATACCGCTACCAATACCTGTACTTAGTCCTGCAAATGTTGCTAAAGCAAATCCTAGATATATATTATTTAATTCCATAATTTTAATGATGTTCAATATAGCAAAAATATTAATATCAGCACTAATTATATTTGTTGCATCAGAGATCGGAAAAAGAGACTCACTTTTAGGAGCTATCATTGTATCTCTTCCCATGATTTCTCTTATTACAATTTCATGGATATATTTCGAGACAAAAGACGTTGATAGAATTATTGCATTTTCTCATGGTGTTTTTGCTATGATAATGCCTTCTTTATCATTTTTTATAACACTACCTTATTTTTTAAAAAAAATTAATTTTATTCCGAGTATGTTTATTTCAATTTCAATAATGGTAGTATTATATTTTGGATTAAGCATGCTATATAAAAAAATTGGAGTGGATATTTAAAATGAAAACATTAATAATATTATTTTTAATCTTTGCAAGTTTTTTAAAAGGAGCTGACACTATGAAAACTGTTGAATTAGTAGATTTAGAAAAATTTATGGGTAAATGGTTTGTTATCGCCCTAGTACCTAATATGATTGAAAAAGGTGCTACTAATTCTTCTGATACATATAGTCTAAACAAAGATGGTACGATCGATATTGTGTATGATGCTATAAAAGATAATAAGGCAAGACAGATTATTCAAAAAGGTACAGTTATCAATAAAACCTCAAATGCTGAATGGACAATTCAGATGAGAAAACCTTTTATTCCATTTATGAAATTCCCATTCAAAATAGTTTATGTTGATGACAGTTACGAGTACATGGCTGTGGGATACCCAAAAAATACTATGGGGTGGATTATGGGAAGAACATCAAAAATAACTGATGAAGAATACAATAAAATTATGGCTTCATTGAAAGATTTAGGCTATAAAAAAGAACAGTTTGAATTTGTACAGCACGATTAATCTTTTTTCGGAACAGGATCATAACCTTTCCCGCCCCATGGATGACACTTTATAATTCTTTTTATTGATAAATATAGGCCTTTAAATAGGCCCCAATTTTGAAGAGATTCTTTACAGTATTCTGAACAAGTAGGCTGAAATCTACAGTTTGAGCCTAATAATGGAGAAATTAATATTTGATAGAATTTTATTAATACGATAAAGGGGAAGATTAAAAGCTTATTCATCTTTTTTGAAATCTTTATAAAGCATACTAGTTTGAATGTCTTTATTTCCTTGATACTTACCACTCTTATATGGATCAACATCTCCCTCAACGGAATGATAAAAAATTTGACAAATTTCAACCGATGGATAAATTTTAATTGGCTGAACACAAAAGATTTCTAAGGTCCAGTAGCCTTTGAATCCTACATCGCCAAATCCTGCGGTAATATGAACAAAAAGACCTAACCTACCAACGGAGGACCTTCCTTCTAACATGGGCACTAAATTATGCGTTTCAGTATATTCAACTGTTCTTCCTAAATACAACTTTCTACTATCAAGCAATAATCCATCTTCTGGAATGATTATTTTTTTAGCGGAATTATTCTCCTTCATATCAAGTGGGCTGCTTTCGTAAACCATCAACTCATTATGAAGTCTTAAGTTATAACTATTAGGATTAACCTGATTTTCATTGAAAGGTTCAATGATAATATCTTGGTCTTTACGTTTAAGAATTTCTTTTCCTGATAAAATCATAGTATGCATTCGAGGTTATATAATTTTTTTTATGTTACAAAGTATTTTTTGTATCTTTCTATATGGATTTTTTAACATGGTGGCAAACTTTACCTTCTCAAATGGATCCGGTCCTAATTTCAATCGGCCCTTTAACTATTTATTGGTATTCAACCATGTATCTTGTTGCTTTTGGTGTAGTCTACATTCTTTGCAGTCAAAAAATAAAACAAAAAACATTTACTAAAATTAATCTAGAGCAATTTGAGGATTTATTATCGTGGTGCTTTATTGGGTTACTTATCGGTGCAAGATTTGGTTATGTATTTTTTTATAATTTTGAATATTATTTATCTAACCCACTAGAAATACTCCTTCCCTTTAAGTACTATAATGGTAATTGGATATTTACAGGAATTGCTGGAATGTCATATCATGGAGGAGTCATCGGTGTTGTTACTGCTATATGGCTTTTTAGCAGAAAAGTAAATTTACACTTGCTTGAATTAGCAGATTTTTTAACTGCTGCTATTCCACTAGGATACTTTTTTGGAAGAATTGGAAACTTCATTAATGGTGAGCTTTACGGAAGAACAACAGATGCATCTATAGGGATGTATTTCCCCAATTCTGGGGATCAAGTATTACGCCATCCATCCCAATTATATGAAGCTTTTTTTGAAGGAATTATTCTCTATTATGTAATTAATTCGTTCAACAAACATGGTCAACTTGGATTTAATAGCGGGACATATGTATTTGGTTATGGATTTGTACGATTTTTCATTGAGTATTTTAGAGAACCTGATGCGCACCTTGGATTTATTCTTTTTAATCTAAGTATGGGACAACTTCTTTGCGTAGCTATGATGCTAAGTGGAATCTATATCTGGTATGTCGGTAATCAGGAAACTAAAATTCGAACTTAAAAGCGGGTTCTTCAATCGTCATAGTTGATGATTGAACACTTTTGGCCCCATAAACATTCATAATATTTTTTTGCTTTGAATACATATCCATAAAAATTGTATTAAATACTGCAACGTCAGACTGGGAATCAAACTTATCAATTTCTAAAAAGAATAAGGTAAAATCTCCATCAATTTTCTTACCTAAATACCTCCAATAATGATCTTGTATAATAAAATTATCAGAAAGGTAATCAATTATGAAATCATCAATTTTATCATCTTCCCGTTCTGATCCTAGGTTTGCTAAATTAAAATTGGCTTTTTTTAATAGAGCTTCCACATCATGAGAAAATGTCTGAATAGTGATCTCTAAACTCTTTTGATTATCGCTTAAGCGAACCTCTGTTGTGGTCAAAAAAAACTGGTGACTAAAAACAATCGAGTGAAGTAAAATTATTTTAAAAAATAATTTATACATTATATATTAAACCCTTGATTACCTAGGATTGTTTTGCTTAGCTCTCTGCATTGGATTTGAACCGCCATACCATGATGTACTATCATATTTATAGATATCAAATAATGTTGGCTCATTCTTTGGTGGCCAATGATTGTTATCTCTAAACGTATCAGCTGTTTCTCTGAACGGATCTAAAGTAATGCTAACTACTTTCTTTTCAGTTTTAAATACCTTTGATACTTCCGGTCTATTAAATCTCCAGATTTCAACTGGTATTCTTGTAACCTCCGTAGATCCATCCTCAAAAGTCATTTCAATAATTAATGGCATTACTAACCCGCCAATATTTTTAAACTTAATTTTATAGAAATGGTCATTACGTTTTGCCAATCTTCTTTCATTATCAGACAATTCATCTAATAATTGCTCATACTGGCTTTTACCGCTCATTTTCTCCATAATTATTGCTTTCATTTCATCTGAAATATCAGCATCATCAAGCATAGTTTCATACCTTCTACGCTCACTTCCATCTGTTATATCAGCAAACTCATCATAAGAATCATAGAAATCACGAGTTTTAGGGTCTTTATCAGTTACTGTTTGTTTTATATCTTTCTCGTCTAACATAGCAGCATAATATTTTTTACCTTCTTTATCTTTTTTCTGAGCTGCTCTTTTCTTTTTTGGATCAATTTCTAATTGAAACCATTCAACTTCTTCAATAGATAGATCTACATGGTCGTTTGTAAAAAACCATCCTCTCCAAAACCAATCTAAATCTACTCCTGAAGCATTTTCCATTATTCTGAAAAAGTCAGAAGGTGTTGGATGTTTAAACATCCAAGTTTTTGAATATTCTTTAAATGCAAAATCGAATAATTCTCTTCCCATTATTGTATCTCTCAAAATATTTAATGCTAAAGTAGGTTTGCCGTAAGCATTAGCGCCAAACTGATAAATTGATTCAGAATTTGTCATTATTGGCATGATATTAGATTTATCTCCTCGCATATATCTAACTATATAGTCTTGGTTGTTTCTAGGATGAAACAGTTCAGAATCCCATGCTCTTCCAGCTATGTCATCCATAAATGAGTTAAGACCTTCATCCATCCATGTCCACTGTCTTTCATCAGAATTAACAATCATTGGGAACCAAAAATGCCCCACCTCATGAATAATCACACCAATTAATCCTCTTTTAGTTCCTTCAGAATATGTACCATCCTCTTCCGGACGATAACCATTAAATGTAACCATTGGATATTCCATACCCATACGATCTATATGAGCGGATATTGCTACAGGATAAGGATAATCAAAGGTATACTTTGAATAAAAGTCAACAGTATGGGCTACAGCTTTAGTTGAATACTGACCCCATAAAGGATTTGCTTCATTTGGGTAATAAGACATTGCCATTACAGTCTTATCACCAACTTTTACACCCATTGCATCCCAAATATATCTTCTAGAAGTAGCAAAAGCATAATCTCTTACATCTTCTGCTTTAAAATGCCATGTTTTCTGTCTACTTGTTTTTGTAGCAAGATTTTCTAGAGCTTCATCTTCTGTAATAATTAACACTGGCTCTTTTGATTTCTTTGCTTTTTCAAGTCTTTGGATTTGCTCATCAGAAAGAACTTCATCAGGATTCTGAAGTGCTCCAGTAGCTCCAACAACAAAATCTTCAGGTACGGTAATTTTTACATCATAATCACCAAAAATAAGTGTGAATTCACCTCTACCTAAGAATTGTTTATTTTGCCAGCCATAAACATCATTATACATGCACATTCTTGGAAAGAACTGCGCAATTGTATATATATAGTTATCATCTTCTTCAAAATACTCATACCCTGATCTTCCACCGTCTCTAATATGATCATTAATATTATACCACCATTTAATCTTAAAGGTATAAGTTTCTCCAGATTGAATTGGCTCAGGAACATCAATACGCATCATAGTTTTGTTAATAGTGTATGGAACATTTTTATTTTTTTCGTCTTTTACATATTGAATTTTGAAACCACCATCAAAATCTCGATAAAAGTTTTCTAGTGTTCTGGATGATACTGTATTTCCAATGACCATTTTTTCATTTCCTCTTTGGGCTGATAGATCACCGGTAGATTGAATTTTATAAGAATCTGAGTCTAAAGCTCTTACATTTTGTGTTAGCTCCATCCATAAATAATTTAGAGCATCCGGAGAATTATTGTAAAACGTAACAGTTTCTTCTCCATAAAGTCTTTGTTTGTTATCATCAATTCTCAATTTCATATCATAATCTGCTCTAACTTGCCAGTACTCATGTCCTGGATACCCAGCAGCAGTTCGATAAGTATTTGGGGTTGTTATGTCTTCATTTAATTGTTTAAAACGATCTAAATTGATTTGATACGAATTGAAATGTCTATTTTCTTCAAGCTCAACATTATCTTGAGCAAAAATCATTGAAAATAAACACAAAATTATTGTGGTTTTTTTATACATATTTATATCTCCTAAAGTTCCTTGAATCAATAATGTAAGAATCAAATAATGATGTTGTAAATAAAAAAAAGATGTTATCTTCATTATATTAAGGAGACAATTATGGTTAAAAAAATACTTTTTATACAAAATAGAACTGGAATCAAACGTTCTAATTTCTTTGATCACTGGGAAAATATCCATGCTCCACATATGGTTAATGTTCTTAAACCTCAAAAATATATTCTAACATTTTTTGAAGAGGATATTGAAAATGGCTGTTGTGGTATGGCAGAGCTTTGGTTTAATTCAGAATCTGAATATCAAGAAGCAATGGAAAGAAGAAAAACTGAATATGGTTCTTCTGATAATTGGCATGATGTTGCCAAAGCGTGGCCAGACCCTCATCGCTATGAATACACTGGAAGAGAAATTAAAATAGTTGATAATACTTAGGCAATGTCCGCAAAACATCTTTTTCCCATCGCTATGGGTTGTTTTTTTATCTTCTACGTATCACTAATGTTACGTCAACCTTCATTTACCTTTCAAGAAGGTGATATTTTCTTTCAAGATTTAGATTGTGGTCCACCATGTGAGGCAATTGAAGCAGTAACCCAGGGTTATAAGGGTTCAAATTTATCTCATTGTGCAATCATAACTGAAGTAGGGACTGATCTAAAAACTACAATTCTAACAGAAGCAATAGGAGAAACAGTTGCAGAAACAACTTTGGAACAATTCTTAAATAGAAGTAATAAAGTACTTGTTGGAAGACTTAAGAAAGAACATAGCGAATTAATACCAATTGCTCTTAAACACATCGAAGATAATTTAATTGGGAAGCCATATGATTTTATTTTTGATATTACTGATGATACCTATTATTGTTCTGAAATTATTTATGAAGGATTACAAGTTGCAGATAGTACGCAACAGATTATGCAATTAAATCCAATGACTTTTAATGAACCAGGCACAGAAAATCCATTTGTTCATTGGGTCGATTATTATGATGAATTAAATCATAAAATTCCGGAGGGAGAATTAGGTTTAAATCCTGGAGGAATGTCTAGATCAGAAGGATTAGAAATTATTTATATTTTTGAAAAACCTTCAGGCTATATCAATTAAAGCTCTGAAACAGTTTTAAGATATATACAATCAGGGCAATCTAAATTATAATCAGGTGCTTCTTCTAATTGCAAGCAATCAAACATTTTCTGAATAAGTGGACTAATCCAAGTAGTATCTAATTCAAAAGGAACTAGAGTTCTTCTAAAATGCATTTCTCTCCCTAAATGAGGTTTACTTGCATCACCATTGTAATACATAAGATATCCCGTATCTGAAACATCAAAATTATTCTTTTTTAAAAGCCAGCTATAAATTTCAAGCTGTCTTTTGTAAGATTCTCCATTGTTATACACATCAGTGTAAGATAAAATATCAGCTTTTTTTGCGGTAGCTTTAAAATCAATTACAACTAACTTATCATCCTCATCAATCATAATATCATCAACCCCACCATACAGCAAAAAATCATGTTCTTCATCGTGATATTGAATACCTGTAAATGTATGTTGCCATTTTTCAATATCTTTATGTTGGAATGGTTTAATATTCAACCCATTTTCTTTAAATATGCCGTGAGGACGATCTTGAGTTCTACAGAAATCCATTTCTTTTTTTAATAAGTCATCCACTGCACTATTAATAGCCCATCCAGGCATTGGAGGTTTTCTTAAACCAAGCTTTACATCTTTATAAAAACAAGTAGCACAGTTATAGAAGAGTTCAATTTTGGATCTACTAATTTTAAATGTTTTTTCAGGGTTGTATCTCCAATTTTCACCTACGATAGGATTATAGCCATACCCCATTAATCAACCTCCAAAGGATCAAAATCTCCAGACCATGCAAGACATTTTTGATTATCAATTGCTATATTTGAAATTGAAGTCATATCATCAATTGAAATTTCGAAATGATCTAAACTTAAATTCTCTTTAAGTCTATCATATTTGACAGATTTTGGTAAGACAGGGTATCCAAGTTGAATAGCCCATTTTAAGAATAATTGTGGAACTGTAACTGCATACTTATTTGCAATATCTTCACAAGGCATTGCTCCACTTTTCATATCTTCAGGTTTTCCATTCCATCGTGAACCTTCTCTCCAATTAGGAATAGGTGCCAATGTGGAATAGGCAATAGGAAGAATTTCATTCTTATCCATATACTCTGCTAAAGACTTTGAAACTACATGCCATGGATGAATTTCAATCTGATTAGCAGCAGGCATTTCAATTCCTGCTTTTTCAATTTCTTTCATGTGATGTACATTATAATTTGAAACCCCAACATGCTTTACTTTGCCCTGTTTCTTTAGTTCTACCATTGCTTCCCATAGCTCTAGTCTAGTTTCTTTCGCAAATGGATTATGGATAAGATATAAATCTATCTCGTCAACTTGTAGTAATCTTAAACTTTGCTCACAGGCCTTTAATGCACCATTATAATTCTGGTACGGTTCTTCTTGTTTTGACATTCCAGGCCACATTTTAGTTGTGATGTATATATCATTTCTTGGAATAGATAAAGATTTTATGGCTTTCCCTATTCCTTCCTCGTTACGATATATTTCAGCTGTATCAATATGCTTATAACCTAAGTTTATAGCATCTTTAGTAATAGATTCAGCTTCATCATTAGGAATTAGCCATGTTCCAAGACCTATCATTGGGATATTAATTTTATTCATATGAGTAGTATACGATTTTTTTTTGGATTGATTCCATCTTTTTTGTAATTGCTCATTTCCTTTGATATGGCGTGGTTCGTATGGACACATCATACATCCATTACCGCAACATTGTTTTTGATCAATTAAAAATTGTGATGATAACATAAGAAGAAAAATATATGCAAAATATTTTCTTTACGCTAACTAGAAAAATTAAGATAATGGGTGGTCAATAACTTTTCATCATCAGAAGCATAATTCTGATGCCAATTCTTCAACCTTGGTGCCATTTTTGACTTAGCATATAAGGGGAAAAAAGTGAATAATAGAATATAAGTTAAATATCCTGATGGTAAGACAACTCCAGTATTATCACATGGATTTAATTCCCAAAATTCTTTGTGAGCGTGAACATGATGATCAGAATGTCTAGTTAAATTGTAAGTCAAATAGCTTGTCATTCTATTATTTGAATTCCATGAATGATGATATTGTACAGGCCTACCTTTTATTCGAACTAAGCCATAATGTTCAATAAAATTAGTTAATTGAAAAATGTAGTTTGCTACAATCCCTAAGGAAATATAAATCAGCATTGCTTGCCAACTGAATAAATATCCAATCAATCCAAAAACAATTAGGGTTCTTAAGTAGCCGTTTAAAATTCTATTATGAAAAGATAAGATATTTTGTTTTCTTCGATTTAATTGTCTGCTTTCTATACCCCATGCATGTACGTGTTCTTTAAAAAAAGCTTTAAAAGCAAAAATTATTGGGTTTTCTCCAAATTGTGCTGTTACAGGATCTACATCAGCAATACCAATATTCTTGTGATGTCCATAAACATGCTCAATCGCAAAAGCAGGGTTCCATGCAGTAGCTAAAGCCCAATTACCTACTTCACAATCAAATTTCTTAGTGTGTCTATGAACTAGTTCATGGCCAATATTGATCAAACTGAGAGCCATTAATAATCCTAAAATTGGAATATACAATAAGTAATACAATTCAAATGAAGAAGATACTTTATCTAGATATAAATAAAGCAAAATTAAAAATAATGGCACATTTATAAAAAGTGAGAAATCTAAAAGGAACGGAAATCGATAATTTGGAGTAGAAATATCATCACCAAGAAATAATTCACCAATAACAATTGATGTTACTACTAAAAAAGCTATTAATAGACCAATCCATCCATCAATCATTAAAGATATTGCCATTAAAAAAAGATAAAAAGGCGTTAAAAAAAATTTTAAATATGATATCATCTTAAAAATTAAGCACATTCTTCGACAATTTCAATCCAACCACTTAACCACTTAGAACTATCTTTCAAATCATCAAAAGACACTTCAATTCTATTTTTTTTTGCACACACTGAAAACATTTCAACCATTTTCTTCTTTTTATTGATGTTTAATACTTCATAATGGCGCCAATTTTTGATTTTTTTTACAGCAGTCCATTTTGAATGTTCTAAATGTTTCATGGTATTTTAATTGAGATATGAAAATTTTGTCGGGGTGGCAGGATTTGAACCTGCGACCCCCTGCTCCCAAAGCAGGTGCGCTAACCGGACTACGCTACACCCCGAAAATTTTCGGGTGACTGATCGGACTCGAACCGACGACCAATCGGACCACAACCGATGGCTCTACCAACTGAGCTACAGTCACCATAAGGCTTAATCAATTTAAGCATGGGAACTTATTATAGTTTAGGTTTTAACACAAGTAGAGTTAAATTTTAAAATCATATGAAAACACTAAATAAATATCTTTTTAATCAGTCTTTAATTCCGTTTGTGTTATCTGTTGGAGTAATTACTACTGTACTTTTTTTACAATTTTTAATTAGAGCAGTTGATCGTTTTTTAGGTAAAGGATTGGATGCTCTAACTATTTTTGAATATTTATATTTAAATCTAGCGTGGATTATTGCTTTGTCAGTTCCAATGTCATTATTGATCTCCAGTGTAATGACTTTTGGACGTATGGCGCAACAAAATGAGATTACTGCATTAAAATCAGCTGGAGTTAGTCTGTATAATATTATAAAACCTGCATTATGGTTCGGAACCTTTGTAGCAGTTGGATTATGTATTTTTAATAATTTTATACTTCCTGAAATGAATTATAACGCTCGATTGCTAGCAAGAGATATTTATAAGAAAAAACCTGAGTTATCAATTGAACCAGGATATTTTGTGGATATGATTCCACAATATACCATGATTGTAAAAGAAATGGATGGCAAAGATTTCAAGGATGTTAAAATTTTTAGTAAAAACAAAGAATCAGAACAGATAACAATTTATGCTAACGCGGGTTCATTATCATCAAATGGTAACATAATTACAATCGACTTAATGGATGGTGAAATTCATGAAATAGATTTATCAGATTACGATTACTACAGAAAAATTAGATTCAAAACTCATCAAATAACTATTTCTATGGATGAATTAATGTTAAATAGAACTACAGAATCAAATCGTACAGATAGAGAAATGCGTGTGCCGCAAATGATTAATGAAATCGCAAGGAATAAACTTCTAATTTCTCAGATATATGAAAGAATTGATAAGGTCAAAGCAGAAATTGGTATAACTGACCCAAATATTAATTCACTAGAAAATATTGAAAAAGAAGTTGATAAATTAAAGCAAAGTAAAGTAAATGCTAATGTTCGAGATGAACAATATAATGAGAATGTTCCTATTCCTAATATTGAAAATAAACAATATATATTATCCTTAACAAATAATGCTCGGCAGTTTAAAAATGAATTTACGTTGATCGAAAATTATGAAAAGACAAATAATAAGTTTAAAGTAGAAATTCATAAAAAATTTACACTAGCAATTGCTTGTATTCTGTTTACTCTTGTTGGTGCACCGCTCGGTATTCTTGTAAGGAGTGGGGGTATGACTATTGCTTCTGGCTTAAGTATTGCATTCTTTTTGATATATTATATTTTACTTATCTGGGGCGAACAATTAGCAGATAGAAATCTTTTAAATCCTGGATTAGGTTCATGGCTTCCCAATATTATTCTTTTTGTAAGTGGAATGATAATTCTAAAATTATCTAATAAGAAAAATTAAATTATTGAGGAATATTTGATCGCAAAAAGAATTCTTTTTCTAAATTTTTAGTTCTGCTTGTTGGTAATTGTTTTGTATCTGAATCAATTTCGATTTCAACAACACCTTCAGGAATTTCAAATTTATCCTTAGGAATATTTAATTCTTTATGAGCATCTTTCATAAATAATGCCCAAGCAGGTAGAGCAGCTACTCCTCCATATTGACCATCTCCAAGACTGACTGAATATTCGTCCATTCCATACCAAACTCCAGCTGTAATATTTGGTGTAAATCCAACAAACCAGGCATCACTTAGATTTTGTGTAGTTCCAGTTTTACCACCTGCTGGATGTCTAAACTTATATCTCCACCTCAAACTACCACCTGTTCCTTTATCAACTACAGATTGTAATAAATTTGTAACCATGAATGCTGTTTCAGGGCTTAATACTTCTTTTTGATCTATTGAATATTCTTTAATAATTCTACCATACTTATCCTCAATTCTAGTTATAGCAATTGGAGTGGAATAAATTCCTTTGTTTGCAAACGTTGCATATGAGGCAACTATTTCAATTGGTTTTACTTCCGAAGTTCCAAGCGCAATTGAATCAACTGCTCTAATAGGTGAGGTTATTTGCATCCTTTGAGCAATATCTTTTACTTGCCTTGGAGGAACTAACTCTTGAACCATTCTTACTGAAATTAAGTTTAAAGATCTTTGAAGACCTTCTCTTAAAGTAGTTAATCCACCAGTGCTTTTATCATAATTACTTGGTGTCCATTTTTCTCGTTCACCCTTAGAATTATTCCTATACAATGCAACAGGTTGATTTAAGAGTTGAGTCGTTACAGGATAATTATTGTCAATTGCTGCTGTATAGATATATGGCTTAAATACAGAGCCAGGCTGCCTCAGTGCTTGCGTTGAACGATTAAATTCATCAGGATAATCTGATCTTCCACCAATCATTGCGAGTATTTCCCCTGTCTTGGTATCTAAAGCAATAAAAGCACATTGTACTAACAATTCTTTTCGAAGCTCATCGTATAATTCAACTTGTCCGTCTAGCATCATCTTTACAGAGTCAGCATCAAAAATTGATAAATAAGCAAGCTGAGAAAATTTATCCTTATCAGCAATTAGTTGTCGATTAAATTCATCTTGATTTTTTTTGAGGGTTTGCATTACAGCATCTTCTGCTATCTTTTGTAGATTATAATCAAGGGTAGTATGGATTTTTAACCCATCTTGATAAATATTAATTCCTAATTGTTCATCCTGTTGTTCTAAGATTCTTCGAACATGTTCAGCAAAATATGGGGCTTTTCCTTTTGGAATTTCATAATAAATATTATCAGGTATAATGCTATTATGCTCCATATAGTCTTGATATGTTATAAAATCTTGATTATACATTAATTTTAGCACAATAGATCTTCTACCTATTGCTTTATTGAGGTTCCTTAATGGAGAATAATTGGCCGGAGATGGCAGCATTCCAATTAACATAGCTGATTCACCAATTGTCAAATCTGATGCATTTTTATTAAAAAATCTTTTGGCTGCTGATTCTGCACCATAAGTACCATGACCAAAATGAACAGTATTCAAATACATCTCCAATATTTCGTTTTTTGTATATGTTCTCTCAATTTGAATCGCTGTAATCATCTCCTTAAGCTTTCGAGTGATACTATCTTTAAATCCAACTTCTTTGTAAAGATTTCTAGCTAATTGTTGGGAAAGGGTACTAAAACCTTGTTTGAAACTCATTGATGAAACATTAACCACAACAGCCCTCAAGAAACTTTGTAAGTCTACTCCCCAATGCGAGTAAAATCTTTTATCTTCTGAAGCTATAGCTGCATTTTTTAAATGATTTGGCATCTCTTCAATATCTACAAAAACTCTTTTCTGAATATAGAACTCTCCAATAACCTCTCCGTTTCTATCATACAAAGTAGAAAGCATTGCAGGATCAAAGGTTTCTAGACGCTCTAATGATGGTAAATCTCTAGATAAATAAAAGACATATACCAGGACTAATATAAATAGATAAAGGATTATTCTTAATGATGAAAAAATTGTTTTAATCATACTTTTTTAGGAGAAACCATTTCTTCTGGTTTTACCAAATTATCGAAATCTTGTTCCGATAAATATCCAAGAGATTTTGCACTTTCTTTTAAAGTTATATTTTCTTTTAGAGCTTTCTTTGCTATTTCAGCTGATTTTTCATAACCAATTTCAGGAGCAAGAGCAGTTACTAACATTAAAGACTTATTAAGATTTTCTTTAATTTTTTTTTCGTTAGCTTCCAGGCCTTCAACTGCATTTTTTGAAAAAGATTCTGCAACTTCTGCAAGCAATGATATTGACTCGTGTATCGAAAATGCAATGATTGGTCTATAAGTGTTCAATTGAAAATTACCATTAGCACCAGAATAACTGACAGTGTTATCATTACCAATAATTTGTGCGTGTACCATATTGACTGCTTCACATTGTGTTGGGTTAACTTTACCAGGCATTATTGAACTACCTGGTTCATTGGAGGGTAAAATTAATTCACCAATTCCAGCCATTGGACCACAAGCAAGCCATCTAATATCATTTGCAATTTTATTTAAAGAACCTGAGCAAATACGAATCTGCGAAGAAAGATTAGAAATAGCATTTTGTGAAGATAAAAGTTCAAATTTATTTTTACATACATTGAAATCTATACCAGTTTCTTCGGAAATAAATGATGCCATTAAATCATCATAGCCGTCAAGAGTATTTAATCCGGTTCCAACTGCAGTTCCTCCAATTGGTAAATCTGTACATTCTTTCATTGCCAACTCAATTCTCTTTAAATCATTTGAAATCATAGATTCAAAACCAGAGAATTCTTGACCTAATGTAATTGGTGTGGCATCCTGCAAATGAGTTCTACCAACCTTAATAATCTTTTTAAATTTTTTGGTTTTTTTATTTAAAGAGGCTGATAACATTTTTAATGCTGGTATCAAATTGTCTTCAACAGCTAAAACAGTTCCTATTAGTGTTGCTGTAGGAAAAGTATCGTTGGTAGATTGGCTCATATTTACATGATCGTTAGGATGTACATATTCATACTTACCTAATCTTCCACCTAATTTTTCATTAGCTTTATTTGCAATCACCTCATTGACATTCATATTTGTTTGTGTCCCACTGCCTGTCTGAAAAATTGGTATTGGGAATTCATCTGAATATTTTTCTGGATTATTTAAAATGTCATCGCAAGCAAATATGATTGCATCTGATATTTTTTTTGAAAGTTTTTTTTGGGAAAAATTAGTTTTAGCAGCACATTTTTTTATAATGACATAAGGAAGTATCAAGCTAAAATCAAATGGCCACCCAATTTCAAAATTTTCAACAGCTCTTTGAGTTTGAGCACCAAAATATGCATTTTTAGGTACAGAAATTTCTCCATTG
>CBFHKL010000001.1:34469-35758 GCA_965656415.1 uncultured bacterium | reverse complement strand
CTATCTCTTTCTAACCTAAAACCTTTTACTTTACTTCCCATGTATCACCTGCGTTTAACATATCATCTAAATTTTGTGATGACTGTTCTTTTGCATTTTGCATTTGTTCAGACATTAAGTCATCATATGTTGGTCTTTCGCTGCAATATATAACACCCAATGGTTCTGGAAAGTCAGGACTAGCTGTAAAATCTGATAACATATTTGCTAATAAAGTATCTGTTTCATCATGAACTAAGATATCTTCAACTGAATGATTTTTACCAATTTCAACCACCTTGGGCTTTGAACCATCTAAAATAATTCCTTTATTCTTATCATTGCCAAAAATCATTGGTTCACCATTTTCTAAATAAAGTAGTTTATCAGCTTTAGTATCTCTATCTGTTAAATTGCTAAAGGCTCCATCATTAAAAATATTACAATTTTGATATATTTCAATAAAAGAGGTGCCATTGTGATCATGGGCCCTACGAATCATACTTTGTAAATGTTTTAATTCTTTATCTATGGTTTTAGCTACAAAAGATCCTTGTGCTCCCAAAGCTAATTGTGTTGGTTTAAAAGGATAATCTAATGAACCACTTGGTGTTGAATAAGTAACCTTACCTTGCTCTGATGTAGGAGAATATTGACCTTTTGTTAATCCATAAATTCTATTATTAAACAGCATAATATTTATATTAAAATTTCTTCTCAATAAGTGAATTAAATGATTTCCTCCAATTGAAAATCCATCTCCATCACCTGTTATCATCCATACTGATAAATCAGGGTTAGCTAACTTTAAACCGCTTGCAACAGTAGGAGCTCTTCCATGAATTGTATGAAAACCATAAGTATTCATGTAATATGGGAATCTACTTGAACATCCAATTCCAGAAATGAAAACAGTATCTTCTTTTTTCTCAGTGATTTCAGGAAAAATTTTCTGTGTTTGTGCAAGAATTGCGTAATCACCACAACCTGGACACCATCTAATGGCCTGATCTGATTGAAAATCTGATTTTTTTAGTACTGGTTTATCACTCATCAATAATTTCCTTGCACTTATTTACAATTGTAGATGCTCCAATTGGCTTTCCTTTTATTTCATTTAATCCTATTGCATCAATGAGATATTCAGCTCTTATAAGGTGAAGTAATTGGCCTCTATTTATCTCTGGGATAAGAACTTTTTTATAGTTTAATAAAATCTTACCTAAATCACTAGGAAAGGGATTGATCCATTTCAATGAGACATGACCTACTTGATATTTTTCTTCAAGAAGTTTTTCGGTTGCTACCTT
>CBFHKL010000001.1:32842-34371 GCA_965656415.1 uncultured bacterium | reverse complement strand
CAGGAAAGGGATTGATCCATTTCAATGAGACATGACCTACTTGATATTTTTCTTCAAGAAGTTTTTCGGTTGCTACCTTACAAGAACCATGAGTACTACCCCAGCTCAATATTAATAAATCCCCTTTTTTCTTTCCGTAAACTTCAGTTGGAGGAATTTCATTAGCTATATTTGCTACTTTTTGGGCTCTAGTAAAAGTCATATGTTCATGATTATCTGAATCATAACTTACATTTCCACTCACATCTTCTTTTTCAATTCCACCTAGTCTATGTTCAAGCCCTTTTGTTCCTGGAATTGCCCAATTTCGAGCTAAAGTATCTTTATTCCTCTTGTATGGTAGATGTTTTTCTTCAGATTGATTTTCCTTTTCAAAGTTAACTTCAAAATCATTTAGATTTTTTGAGTCTGGAATCATCCAAGGCTCTGAACCATTCGCTAAATAACCATCTGTTAACACAATGATCGGTGTCATATATTTTACTGCAATTCTACATGCTTCGTATGTGGTAAAAAAACAATCTCCTGGTGTTGTAGCAGCAATAACAGGGGTTGGTGCATCTCCATTTCTTCCATATACTGCCTGAAATAAATCTGATTGTTCTGTTTTAGTTGGAAGACCTGTGCTAGGCCCGCCTCTTTGAACATTAATTACAACAAGAGGTAATTCAGTAATTAAAGTGAGTCCTAAAAATTCACCTTTTAAAGCTATACCAGGTCCAGAAGAAGCTGTTACACCTAATGATCCTCCAAAGGATGCGCCTAAAGCAGCACCAATTCCAGCAATTTCATCTTCTGCTTGGAATGTTTTGATACCAAATTTTTTCCAATTTGATAAGGTATGTAAAATATTACTTGCAGGTGTTATTGGGTACCCTGCAAATGTGAGACTCATTTTACTTTTCTCTACTGCTGCCAATAATCCTAAACATGTAGCTAAAGTACCATTCATATTCCTATATCTTCCAGCAGGTAATTTAGCTTTTTCGACAACATATCTAGTTGTGAAAAGTTCAGCAGTTTCTCCGTAATTATAGCCTGCATTTAATGCTTTTGTATTCGCCTCAATAATTTCATTTTTATTTTTAAATTTGTTTTTTAACCAATCTATAGTCGGCTCCAATGGTCTATCGTAAATCCAAAAAAGTACACCTAAAGCACATAAATTTTTTGTTCTCTCAACAAATTTTGGAGATAAATCGATACCCTCGCAAGCAAGGGTAACTAGTTTGCTCATTTCGATAAAATGTGCCTGATAGTAATCTACTAGAGAATCGTCTTCAGTTGGATCAGTTTCGTATCCAGCTAATTTCAAATTTTTTGGAGTAAAAGCATTTTTGTTAACTATCAGAGTTCCGCCAGGCTTTAAATCTGATAAATGAACTTTCAATGCTGCTGGATTCATCGCAACGAGAACATCAGGTTGTTCACCGGGAGTATGAATTTCTTGTGAGCTAAAATGGATCTGAAATGAACTGACTCCTGCAAGTGAACCAGCAGGTGCACGAATTTCAGCAGGAAAGTCAGGC
>CBFHKL010000001.1:26153-32743 GCA_965656415.1 uncultured bacterium | reverse complement strand
AATGTACTTAAATCATTACCAACGATTGCAGCTGTTTGAGTGAATCTACCTCCACTAAGCTGCATTCCATCTCCAGAGTCACCAGCGAAACGTATTGTGACATTATCTAGTGTTTCTTTATTTACTTTTTTAGCCATTTTGTCTTCAAATGAGCAACAATTTACATTAATGAATTTAACATGGCAAACAGTATGAAGAAGTAAATATTTCTAAATAAATTAATTGTTTATGAAGATTTAAAATTCAATAAAAAATGGGCACAAAAATTATTAAATTATTGAGAATTAAAATTGAAAATAATTACTAAAGAATTTGGACATGAATTCTCTGTGATTTAAATTGCTTCCCTTATGGAAAGTATGAAAAAAAAAGTAGTAGATATTTTGAAAAAATGTAATGACCCTGAACTTCCAATTGATTTATGGAATCTTGGGTTAATTTATGATCTGAATATTAATGAAAATGAAAACAATTTTGATGTGTCTATTTTGATGTCTCTTACTACACCTGGATGTACCATGGGACAATACATGATGGATGACATGAAAATGAAGCTTACTACCATAGAAAATATTGGCAACATAGATATAGAATTAACTTTCGATCCACCATGGAATCCTGAAATGATGACAGAGGATGGTAAAGTAAAACTAGGCTTATAATGAATGATGATCTAAAAAATCAAAAAATAACTATTAGTAAAAAGGCTGCATCTAGGCTAAAAAATATCATTGAAAATGAAGAAGATGGTAATAAAGGTATTAGAGTGACAATTGATACTGGTGGTTGCTCTGGGATGTCATATAAAATAACATTCGAAAGTGAACAAAAAGAATTTGACAAAGTATTTGATAGTCATGGAGTTACAATATTTTGTGACGTTAAAAGCTGGATTTATGTCAGGGGATGTGAAATAGATTTTTCAACAGATTTACTTAATGGAGGATTTAAAGTTAATAACCCAAACGCTACAAGAACTTGTGGTTGTGGTATTAGCTTTTCAGCATAATATGGTAGATAAAAATCAACAAGTAATAGATAAAACAATTGACCAAGAATATAAATATGGTTTTACGACGGACGTGGATCAAACAAAGTTTGAGCCAGGTTTGGATGAAGAGGTAATTGCGAAACTTTCCAAGATAAAAGATGAACCTAAGTGGTTGCTTGATTGGAGACTTAAAGCATTCAGGAAGTGGAAAAAAATGTCTGAACCGACATGGGCAAAAGTTGATTATGAACCAATTGATTATCAAGAGCTAAGTTATTATGCAGCTCCTAAACAAAAAAAGAACGATAGTCTTGACGATGTCGATCCTGAAATTCTAGAAACATATAATAAACTAGGTATATCTTTGGATGAACAAAAAAGACTTGAAGGTGTTGCTGTAGATGCTGTTTTTGATAGTGTGTCAATTGCTACTACTTTTAAAGATGAACTTGCAAAACATGGGGTGATATTTTGTTCTTTTTCAGAAGCAGTGAAAGACCATCCAGATTTAATTAAAAAATATTTGGGGTCTGTAATACCTCCAAACGATAATTATTTTGCTGCATTAAATTCTGCTGTTTTTAGTGACGGTTCATTCGTTTACATACCTAAGGGTGTTCGTTGTCCAATGGAACTCTCTACATATTTTAGAATTAATGCAACTAATACTGGACAATTTGAGAGAACACTTATTATTGCAGACGAAGGAAGTTACGTGAGTTATTTAGAGGGCTGTACTGCTCCTATGAGAGATGAAAATCAGTTACATGCTGCTTGTGTTGAACTTGTTGCACATAAAGATGCTACTATAAAATATTCAACCATCCAAAATTGGTATTCTGGAGATAAAGAAGGCAAAGGTGGTATATATAATTTTGTTACTAAAAGAGGAAATTGTCTTGGTGATAATTCGAAAATTTCATGGACACAAGTTGAAACTGGATCTGCAGTTACCTGGAAATATCCAAGCGTTATCATGCGAGGAGACAATAGCGTTGGAGAATTTTACTCGGTAGCAGTAACAAAAAATAAACAACAAGCTGATACAGGTACCAAAATGATTCATATTGGTAAAAACACTAAGAGTACTATTATAACAAAAGGTATTTCTGCTGGAGAGGGCCAAAATACCTATCGTGGTGGTGTTAAAATTTTAAAGGATGCAGAAAATGCTCAAAATTTTTCACAATGCGATTCGATTTTAATAGGTGATAAATGCGGTGCACATACTTTTCCATATATTGATGTAAAGAATCCATCAGCAAAAATGGAGCATGAAGCTACTACCTCAAGCATTGGAGAAGATCAACTATTCTATTGTAATCAAAGAGGTATCAAACTTGACGATGCCGTTTCTATGATAGTTAATGGTTTTTGTAAAGAAGTTTTTGAAGAATTACCAATGGAATTTGCTGTTGAAGCAAAGCAATTGATTGAAGTAACACTAGAAAATAGCGTAGGATAAATAAATGATTAAAATTGACAGATTAAAAGCATCGATTGATGATAAAGAAATATTAAAAGGAATTGATTTAGAAATACCAGCTGGTGAAGTCCATGTAATTATGGGAAGAAATGGTTCTGGTAAAAGCACTTTAGCTAATGTGATTGCTGGTAATGAAGCCTATGAAGTTGATGATGGAAGTATTGCTATGAATAATAATGATATCACTGAAATGAGTATTGAAAATCGTGCCCTTGAAGGTATTTTTTTATGTTTTCAATATCCAGTTGCTATTCCAGGTGTCGGTATGGCCTACTTTTTAAGATCTGCATTAAATGCTCATAGAAAATATCAAGGTAAAGATGAAATGGATGCATTAGAATTCTTAAATAATGCTAAAGCAATACTATCAGAGCTTGGTTTAGATGACTCTTTTTTAAAAAGATCAATTAATGATGGATTCTCAGGAGGAGAAAAAAAGAAGAGTGAAATTCTTCAACTTTTAACAATAAATCCAAAGCTAGCAGTATTAGATGAAACAGACTCAGGTCTTGATGTTGACGCACTTCGTACAGTAGCTAAAGGTGTTAATAAGTTTAAAAATAAAAATAATTCAGTGCTAATTATTACTCACTATCAACGTCTTTTAGATTATATCAAGCCAGATGTTGTACATTTGATGATTGACGGTAAAATTGTCAAATCTGGAGATATGTCACTTGTAGAAAAAGTAGAGAAAGATGGGTACTCTTGGTTAGAGAGCTAAAATGATTGATTCAATTAAAAAGAATAGTTTAGAATTTTTCAATACACATGGCCTGCCTAATAAGAAGCTAGAAAATTGGAAATTTACTTCAAGTAGAAATTTTAAAAATTTTAGTGATCCATTAACAAATAGCCAAAATAGTATAGAGTTTGAAGCTGATGAATTATCATTGGTATTTATAAATGGTATTCTGAATCAAGACTCATTAAAAAATTTTAAATTTTCTCATCTACTAGAAGTAAAAAGTTTAAACACTCTTGACAGTAAGGAACTATTGCAATGTTCAGACAATTTTTTAAATGAATCCATGTTCAATCTTGGAATATCAGAGTTTGAAAAAGGAAGTTATATTTCATTCAAAAAAAATTCAGTTATAGAAGAAGTTATTAACATTAAAAATTATTTTTTAGAGGACAATAAAGATAAAAGAGTATCCTCATTTAATATTTTTCATATAGGTCAAGGTTCAGAGGTTTCAATTATTGAGCAAGACTTCAAAGAAGACTACTCAATACTTAATTTGAAGTTGAATAAATTTATTTGCGAAGACTCTTCCATTTTAAAATATGGAAAATCATTTAATGATAATTCAAAAACGCATTCACTTTCTTATAGCTATTACCAATTAAAAAAGGGTGTTTGTTTAAATATAGACTCTATGGTTAAATGCTCATTCTTCAATAAGGAATTCATTGAAGTTGATCTTAATAATACTGGCAGTGATGCTAAAATTAATATATTGAATCTTGGCAAAGAAAATCATCATGTTGATAACAACATCTTAATTAATCATAATGCAGAACATTGTACTAGTTTTCAGCATGTACGAAATGTACTAGACAACAAATCAACAGCTGTTTTTAATGGAAAGGTTATTGTTTCAGAAGGTGCACAGCAAACTGATTCAAATCAATCCAATAAAAATCTTCTTCTTTCTTTAGACTCAAATGCATTTTCAAATCCTCAATTAGAGATTTATGCAGATGATGTATCTTGTGGGCACGGCTCAACGACCGGTGCTTTAGATGAAAATAGTATTTTTTACTTACGAGCTAGAGGCATTAATCGCGATGCAGCTCAAAAAATTCTAATCAAAGCTTTTGCAAAAGAAGTTATAGATGACTTTTCTCTTTCATCGCTCCAAGATATATCCGAAATTGCTTTGGATAGCTGGATTGATGGATAATATTAAAAATAATCTCGCAAATATTCGTGATGGCTTTTCTATTTTAGATGGACAAGACAAGCTGGTATATTTAATTGATTTAGGAAAGAAGCTTGATCATGTTAATGAAGCTGAACGTACGGAGCATAATAAAATTCATGCTTGCACTTCTCAAACTTGGTTAAAACTAAATTATGAAGATGATTTAGTTGAAATGAAAGCTTTTTCAGAAAGTTCAGTTGTTAAAGGATTACTTCGAATTCTTCAAATTGCTTTTACAAATTCAGAAAAAACAAGTATTATTAATTTTATTGAAAGTTTTGATGATTGTAGCAGTCTTTTTGAATGGCTTAATCTTGGACCAGCTATTTCGAGTCAAAGACAAAATGGATTTCTAGGATCACTTGAATACATTAAAAAGGAATTAAATAATGCATAAAGAATTTACAATATTGGAAGATATAGTCGTTCACAGTGTTCCTGATGGTATTAAAACAACACTCGCAAAAGGTAAGACTGGTATTATTTCACAATCATTAGGAAATAACTATACTATTATTGTTGAAGGTAACATGTATCAATTGAATGGTATAGATGGTGAAAAAATTGGAGAAGAAAAAATAGAAGTAAGCTCTAATAACTTTGCAAATGAAGAAGAAGTTTGGAATGTTTTACACACATGCTACGATCCTGAAATTCCTGTCAATATTGTTGACCTTGGACTAGTCTACAACTGTGAAATAAAAGATCAAGAAGGTGGAGTAAGTATATTAATTGAAATGACACTTACTGCTCCAGGTTGTGGAATGGGTCCTGTTATTGCTGATGAAGTGAAACAAAAATTATCTTCGCTTAGCGGCGCAAAATCTGTCGAGGTAGAACTTGTATGGGAACCACAATGGAATCAGGATATGATGAGTGATGCAGCAAAATTACAATTAGGCCTTTATTAAATATTATGCAAAATATTAGAAAAGACTTTCCAAACTTAAATGAAATGAATCGAGGCAAGACTTTAGTTTATTTAGATAGTGCTGCAACCAGTCTGACTCCAAAACAGGTAATAAACTCTGAATCAGCGTATTATGAAAAATTTGGAGGAAGTATTCATAGAAGTGTTTATGAATTGGGAGAAAAAGCCACTAATGCTTTTGAGAACAGTAGAAAAACTATTGCAAAATTCATTGGAGCTTCTAAAAACTCAATTATCTTTACAAAAAGTGCTACTGAGAGTATAAATCTTGTTGCTGAATCATGGGGATTTTACAATTTAAAAAAAGGTGATATCATTCTACTTACAGATATGGAGCATCACTCCAATATTATACCTTGGCAAATAATTTGTAAAAAAACAGGTGCAGAAATCAGATATCTAAAGTCTACAAAGCATGGAACTATAAATTTAGGTGATTTAAAAAGTGCATTAAACAATAATGTGAAGATAGTTAGCATCACTCATGCATCTAATGTTTTTGGAACTATAAATCCTGTCAAAGAGATTGTAGATATTGTAAAAAAAAATGGATCAAAAATTATGATAGATGGTTGCCAAAGCATTCCACATATGAAAATAAATGTTCAAGATTTAGATTGTGATTTTTATGCCTTTTCAGGTCATAAAATGTTTGGACCTACTGGAGTTGGAGTTCTTTATGGTAAAGAAGAAATCTTAGAAAAAATGCATCCGTATCAAACTGGTGGAGGAATTATTGAAACTGTAACCATGACTGATTCAACCTGGACAACTATACCGCATAGATTTGAACCAGGCTCACCAATGGCTGCACAAGTTATTGGACTTTCAGAAGCTGTAAATTATTTAGAAAAATGCTTAGATAATCACGACAATTCATTAAATGAATATTCCCTAGAAAAAATGAAATCTATTAATGGAATATCAATTTATGGTCAAGCTGAGGAACGAACTCCGATAATTAGTTTTAATATTGAAGGTGTTCATTCTTTAGATTTGGCACATTTTCTAGACTTTGAAGGAATAACTATTAGGTCTGGACATCACTGCTGTCAACCATTAATGAGTGCTCTTGATATTTCTTCATGTGCTAGAGCGAGTTTTTACTTTTACAATAATAATGATGAAGTTGATTTTCTTGTCGAAAAAATTAATAAAGCAATCCCAATTCTAAAATAATGGAAAATATTAGCCTAGATGATTTTCTTTATGATGGGATGATTCAAGAAAAAAAATTTCGTGATAAAGTAG
>CBFHKL010000001.1:20742-26058 GCA_965656415.1 uncultured bacterium | reverse complement strand
GTAAAGAATATTGATTGGAGTAAATTTTCTGATAAAAAAGTAATGATTAAAGGATGTGCACAAGTTGCAGTTCCTACTTGGGCTTATTTAATGATTGTATCCCATTTGTCACAATATGCGAATAGAATTTATTTTGGGGAACCTTGCTCAGCTGTAGAAATTTTTAAAAAATGAATTTTTTGATTAGAGAATCTTGATTTATTAATTAAAATATATTAATTATGGACATAAAAAATTTAGGGGAAATTTAAATGGCAAAAATTGGAATGTTTTGGGGAAGTACCACCGATATGACAAAAGAAGCTTCAGAGCTCATACATGAAGGACTTGAAGCTGCTGGACACGAAATTGATTCTTACGATATTAGAAATACTGATCCATCAAAAATGTTAGAGTATGATAACCTACTTATTGGTTGTCCAACATGGAATGTTGGAGAGTTACAAGACGACTGGGAAGATATTTTTGGAGAATATGAAAAATTAGATTTTTCAGGAAAAACGGCTGCCTTTTTTGGAATCGGTGATCAGATTGGATATAGTTTTAACTTTCTTGATGCAGTAGGTATGCTTGCAAAACCATATATGGATAATGGTGGAAAACTAGTTGGTAAATGGCCTACAGAAGGCTATGAATTTGACGAATCTCTTGGATGTGTTGATGGAGAATTTTTAGGTTTAGCTATCGACTATGACAACCAAGATGAGCTAACTGAAGAAAGAATTGAAGCTTGGGTCGAGCAAATAAAAGATTTATTTGAATAAATTTTTTTGAAATATTAAGAAAGATTCTCTGCTACAATATCAGCTACATCTTTCACTTTAATCTCTTCTTGTCCTTCGGGAGTTAAAGGTCCAATACCTTGATTCATCATACCGTAACAAAAATTGCATCCAGTGACCACTGTATCAGCTTTTGATTCAATGACTTGCTCTGCTCTTAAAAGATGAGTTCTACCTTCACCGCTATCTTTTTTCCACCATAAAGCTCCACCCGCTCCACAACACAAAGTTTCTTTACCGCTTTCATCTAGTTCAAAAAATTCAGGTGCAGCAGCTTTAATAGCATTACGAGGAGCTGAAACCTCATCAAGTGTTCTTGAAAGATTACATGGATCATGATATGTTACTTTTTCTAATGAACCCGGATTAATACTGATTCTACCTTCTTCAAGTAATTCCGAAATCACTTGGGTGTGATGTTTAACTTCATATTTTATCTCATGATATTTTTTGTATTCTTTTTGCAAATTAACAACACAATGAGGGCACATAGTAGTTACATTCTTCACCTTATTTAACTCTTCAACGTTTTGGTCCATCAAAAGTTGATAAGTTAATTTATCACCTAATTTATTTGCAGGGTCACCTGAACATTGCTCATTACTTAAAACACCATATGTTACACCTGCAGATTCAAGAATTTTTACAAAGTTTCTTACAGAACTTACAAAGTTTGGATCCATTGCATGTTTTGCAAAGCAACCAAGCCAAAGTACTAGCTCTTTATCTGCGGTATAAACAGGAAGTTCGTTCAACAATTCACTCGCTGAAGATCCTTCAGTATTACCAGTTTCCTGGAGATTCCTTAAAAGCTTTTGATACTCTTGAGGAACATCTCCTTCGGCAAGAACTTGAAAACTTCTTATTTCATCTGCTTTCTCAACATGGTTTCCAACAGGACAAACTTCCGTACATGCCTGACACGTAGTACACTCCCACCCAGCCTCAACATTAATCTTATCAACTACATCAACATCACCACTTTCAAGCATTGGATTTTTGAGATCTAAAATGAAATGATACTTTGGGTCTAAAATTCCACCACCTCTATTTGCTGGACAAACATCTGTACATCTTCCACATTCAACACATGTAAAAATATCTAATGCTTGATCTTTGCTTAATCTTGATAAATCAAGAAGTAAATTATCTAGCTCTTCTTCTGAAGCTTCCATATCAATTGGTATTGCTCCATGACTTGGGACTTCAAACGGTCTTAAAAATATATTAAAAGGAGATAGCACTAAGTGCATATGTTTTGATTGAGGAATTAAAAAAAGAAATCCTCCTATAACTCCTGAATGTAACCACCAATTAAATTTCTCTGCAGTACCTGACAAAATATGAAACTCATCGATTAAATAGGTTACCATCAAAGTGACAATGAATACGGAAACTATAGCAGAAGTACTTGAAAATTTTCCCAATGCTTCAGGCTTTATAACAAATCTTCTATATGCTAATCCTAGAATTCCTATTGAGCATAAAATAGCCCAAGGAGCACCAAAAAAAAGAAAATATGTATGTTTAATTGAATCACTAAAAATTGGTAATCCAAAAGCCATTCCAAAATGATTAATTGTTATGAGTCCAAAAAAAATAAATCCATACATCACAAGAGCATGAAGTATACCAGCAGACTTTCTCTTACCACTAGCAACTTTTTTATGTAGAATGACTTCATCAAAAACTCTTTTGATCCTTTTAGGAAGTTCATCTATACTAAAATTTGACTTACCTTTTAATACAATTTTGAGTCTTATAAGTAAATGATATAGAAAGAAAGAAATACCAGATAATAAAAAAACAACTAGTGCTATTTGTTCTACAATAGAAAATTGCATCATAACAGTTTCTCAGTTACTACTTATTGAGTTCCTCAGTTAATTTTGGAACAATTTCGAGCACATCTCCAATTACAGCATAATCAGCAATTTCAAAAATTGGAGCATCTTCATCTTTATTTATAGCTAAAATGTTCTTAGAGCCTTTCATACCAACAACATGCTGGATAGCACCAGATACACCTAGTGAAAAATATAGTTTTGGAGATACAACTTGGCCTGAACTACCTACCTGCCTATATGGAGGTAACCATCCCATATCAACTACAGGTCTTGAAGATGCAACTTCAGCTCCCATTGCATCTGCTAAAGATTGCATTGTAGGAAGATTATCTTCGCTCTCAATACCTCTTCCAATTGAGACAATTAGTTCAGCAGCAGTTAAATCAACTCCACTTGAAGATTCCTGGAATTCAGGTTCACTTTGTGATTTTATATCATGATCAGATAATTCAACATTGAATTGAACTTCTGTATCTGGTCCACCTTCTTTAAGATCATCGCTAGAAAAAGCAGCTGACTGAAAGCTGAGCAATGATTGCTCAGCGCTAACTTCAATGCTAGTTGCTAGTTTTGCATTAAAAACTTGTTTAGAAAAGTGTGGTCCACCATTAAAATCAACAGAAACAATATCACTCACAAAAGGAATATTAAGTTTTGCACTTACCCTTGGAAGAAAATCACGAACCATATAGGAATGCCCCATTAAAACATATTTTGGAGATAATTCACTTATTACATCAGATAGAACTTTTGAATATCCATCAGCTGAATACGTATCAATCATTGCATGTTGAGCCAAAATAAGCTTATTAGCTTTGAAACTTTGAGCTTGAGATTTTAACTCATCTACTTTTTCACCAAAACACAAGATAGATAGTTCACAATTTAGCTTTTCAGCGAACTTTTGTCCTGCAGCTACTGCTTCTATACTAAAAGGGTGAATTTTGCCTCGTTGATTTTCTAGGACAACTAATATCATGATATGACTTTCAATTTATTTTTTAAAATATCCATAATTTTGACTACTATTGAATCAACATCACCTTCAATTTTTTCAGTTACTTTTTCATTTTTTGGAATGTAAAGATTTACAAAACTTTGACTTTGATTAGCCGGTGAAACCTCTAAAGTGTTTAATTCTTTCCTTTTAGCTCCCATGATTCCCTTTAAGGATGGATAACGAGGTTCATTAATTCCTGATTGAATTGAAATACTTGATGGAAATGGAAGTGAAACCCATTGAAACCATCCTGACTCTAACTCCCTCTTAACTTTTATTCTGTCACCCTCAACTTGTGTTTCTATAGCTAAAGTTGCTGTTGACATTTCAAGCAATTCTCCAATTAAAACACCAGTTTGGCCAGAACCCATATCATCTGATTGTAAACCAGAAAAAATTAAATCAAAATTTTCAGACTGCAAATTATCTGCAAATAATTTGGCAACAGTCAAAGGATCAGTAGTAGTAGATTCATTTTTAATAAAAATACCTCGATCAGCACCTTTGGCTAGACCATCTTTTATTACTTTTGAAGTATTAGCTTCAGAACCAAGAGTTACTACAACTACTTCGGAATCACCGCCAACATTTTCTTTAATTTGCAACGCTTCTTCAAGTGCATAAGAATCACTCTCATTGACTACGTAATTAACCACAGCCTCATCAATCCATTTACCAGAGCTATCAACTCTAATACTGGATTCATAACTTGGTATTGCTTTTGTTAAAACTGCTATTTTCATATTTACTTCCTAAAAACCGACTCTTCAGTCGAATTTCAATTTAAATCATAAAAGTTAAATTAAATAATTAAATATTGTAAAAAAAACAGGCTATAAAAGAAAGTTGATAAGCGGGGGAAAGTCTTTCAATCTTTCGCAATTTTTATAGCCTGAAAAATCTTCTGTTCAAATAATTTAGTATTTTTATGATGCGTTTAAAAGAAATTTTATTCGGAGTCTTCAGTTGCAAACTTTGTCCAATCACTAGAAACAGCAGATTCATCAATTGAATTTGAAGTTTCAGCTGCGACCGTGCTATTTCCTCCAAACTTTGCATCATCTTCATAAATATTTAAGCTATCTTTTTTAACTTCATATTTATCTAGTTCATATTCTTCATCTTCACTTTCAAGTGATTCTTTATCTTGATTGTAAAGGTCTAAATCAAAGAAATCTAAATTTTCTACGTGTCCATTTTCCATTAAATATTCGAGAAATGGTAAAAAGATTCTTTGCTTCAAATTCATACCGCAAGCGGGGCATTTTAATTTTTGTCCGATGTCAGATGTCTTGACTTCAACATCACAACATGGAGTTATTACTTCGTCTACACTATTTAAATCAAATGTGCTCATATTGATTCGAAGATATTATTTGTTTTGTCTTGTGTCAATCTTTTTTATAAAGATCAAGAAATATGCTTTCGATAGAGGAGAAATCAAAATTTCTTCTCGACATTGCTATTGAAGCTGTAACTTTAAAGTCTTTGAAACTTATTTTTGAAATTTTGCCATTATAGAAAAAAGAAAAACTAGGAATATGCCTTGGAGGGAAAGATTGAGAAACAATATTAGAGCCAATTTCAATTATTGTTCCTGTGTTCAAATTAGTACCAATTGATGTTTTAACATGTTCACCAATTATTGATCCAAAGAAAATAGATTCTGTATCTAATAATTCTCCAT
>CBFHKL010000001.1:17940-20642 GCA_965656415.1 uncultured bacterium | reverse complement strand
TTGGAATTATCATAATTAAAACCCATTCTAACTTTCGGATTACTAAGTAAGCATAAAAAAGCACTAAACCTGCTAAACTTTGCATTCAAATCAATAATATTCTCAAAATTATATGTTCTAATTTTATCAATGAAAATATCTCTTGGTAATCCAAGCGAATTCATGTCATTATAGGTGTATTGAATTGAATTTTCAATAATCTCATCAGAGTAAAAGCTTGCAATAGAGTCTTTTAAAAGATAATTAACTTTACCTTGAGCTTTTATTGTGAAAAGTTGTGCCATTTTAAAAGCAATATCATTATCAGGGAGAATAACTAAACTTTCCCCATTAAATTTGTAAGAATGATCAAAATTTTTGGAATATTTTCGATATTTTGTTGCAAGCATTAATTTTTCTTTTAGAGTGAATTCCATATCTTTATGTTAATTTAATCATTAATTAGAATAATTAATTTTATAAAGGATTAATTTTTAATATGTCAAAAAACAAATTTGGTAAATATCCATTTGAAAAAGGTATCTATAAAAATATGTACCGAGACAAGTTATGGACTATGAGACAATATGCTGGTTTTTCATCAGTTTCAGAATCAAATAAAAGATACTTAAAGCTAATTCAAAATGGGGCAAATGGTTTGTCTATTGCATTTGACTTACCAACACAGATGGGATATGACTCTGACGATGATATGTCTTTTGGCGAAGTAGGTAAATCTGGTGTTCCAATTTCGACTATTGAAGATATGGAACATCTTTTTGAAGATATAAATCTTGAAGATATTTCAGTTTCAATGACTATCAACTCTACAGCTTCTATTTTGCTGGCATTTTATTTTGCTACAGCAAAAAAAAGAGGTTATAATTTCGATGCTCTACGTGGAACTTTGCAAAATGATATTCTTAAGGAATATATAGCTCGAGGGACATTTATTTTTCCTGTAGAACACTCGTTAAGATTAACTTCTAATATTTTTGAATTTTGCCAACAAAACCTTTCCAAGTGGAATAGTATTTCTATTTCAGGTTATCACATTCGAGAAGCTGGTAGCACTGCAGTTCAGGAGCTGGCATTTACATTTGCTAATGCAATTACATATTTAGAAAAAGCCAGAGAAGATGATTTAGACCTTATTAAGTTAACTGAACAAGTATCATTCTTTTTCAATGCTCATAGAGATTTCTTTGAAGAGGTTGCAAAATTTAGAGCTGCTAGAATCATTTGGGCTAAGATAATTAAAAAAAGATTCAAAATTGATAATATAAAATCTCAATTATGTCGATTCCATGTTCAGACCGGTGGATCAACACTTACTGCGCAACAAATTGATAATAATATTACTAGAACAACTCTAGAGAGCTTATCAGCTGTTTTTGGAGGAGCCCAGTCTATTCACACAAACGGGAAAGATGAAGCAGTAAGTTTACCATCAGAAGAAAACGCTACTTCGGCTTTAAGAATACAGCAAATAATTGCACATGAAAGTGGAGTAGCAAACTACATTGATCCAATAGGAGATAGTTCAATTATTAAGGACTTAACTAACAAGATTGTTGAAGAGGTGGAGCTAAAAATTGATCAAATATTTGAAAAAGGTGGCATGAAGTCTTTGATTGAAGAAGGAGAAATTCAAAATGAAATTGAAAAGTCAGCATTTGAATTTCAGGAAAATATTGATTCAAGAAAAACTATTCTGGTCGGAGTAAATGAATTTGTTAATGAAAATGATAAAATTACTTCAGGGGCTTCTTTTAAAGATGATTCGAAAAATAGAATAGAAAAATTAAAAGCTTTTAAAGAAAACAGAGATATTAAAGTTGTAGAAAAATCATTAAAAAAATTAGCTGATGCTGCAATAACAGATGAAAACTTAATACCGCACATTATAAATTGTGTCGAAAACAATTGTACGCTTGGTGAAATAATAATTACATTAAAAAATGTTTTTGGTGAATATTTAGAATAAATATTTGGAACAATCATAACTTAAATTTGTATCATTTATAGGAGGAAATTATGACATATAAAAATTTAGCTTTGATTTTATTAGGATCTTTAATGATTAGCTGTTCTGGAACTGTACCTAGCGTAGGCAATGAAGTTTCTGTACAGGCAGTAGAAGAGAACAATGAAGTTGCAGCAATACAAGAGGTTTCAGTTGAAACATTCACAGTTCAAGAACCAGAATCTCCACCATTACCTGTCACAGTTTTTGAGCCATATATGATTAAAAGAGGTGACTTTTTAACTAAAATAGCTTTAAGAGAATATGGTGATGCATCAATGTGGAGGGATATTTATTCCTGGAACAAAGATGAAATTGGTGATAACCCAGATCGACTGTACCCATACAACTTTCTTTCACTAAAACGAGAGTCAATGGATGTTAGAGATTGTGCACCAGAGTTCTTTGATTATACAGTTCAATCAGGTGATACTGCATGGAACTTAGCTCAAAGAGTTTATGGAGATGAATTAGCTTGGGTTATTATTTATGTAGATAATGCAGAACTAATTAAATCAACAGATGGTGTCCTGCAACCTGGTACAACTTTCAAGATGAGAAAAAAACTTGATCCTTGCAATTAGCATTAAAAGATATTGATTTAAAAACTAATTGGATTAAATCTGGTAAGGAATCATTTTTATATTACGAGAAAGTTGATTCTACTTTGAATATTGCTCTTGATGTTCATCATCAA
>CBFHKL010000001.1:14850-17842 GCA_965656415.1 uncultured bacterium | reverse complement strand
TAAATCTGGTAAGGAATCATTTTTATATTACGAGAAAGTTGATTCTACTTTGAATATTGCTCTTGATGTTCATCATCAAGAGCAATCTGTTGGAAGAATTGTTATTACTGATAATCAAGTTTCTGGAAAAGGAACGTACAATAAATCCTGGTATAGTGAACCATGCAAAGATTTAACTTTTAGTATCATTCTAGGAAGCTCATATAATTTTCATCAGCAATTAATCGATGATACATGTACAGCAATTGTAAATGTTCTTCAAAAACAAAAAATCAATGCACATCATAAAAAACCAAATGATATATATGTTATGAACAAAAAAATAGCTGGAATTCTTTTATCAAATGTTCATTCTAGAAAAGAGGTAATCTATCAGGCTTTAAGCTTAGGAATTAACATTAATTCTGATTTAAACATAAGAAGTTTTGACAGTAAAGCAAAAGCAGATCATACATCTTTTGTTAAAGAATTAGGTGTAGAAGTAAATAGGGAGAAAATTTTAGTAGATATTATTCAATCAATTGATTTAGCTATTCAAAAGCAGATAAATCTGTAATCTTTTGACCAATAATTAATGTATGAATTTCATGTGTTCCTTCATAGGTATAGACAGTTTCGAGGTTCATCATATGTCTCATAACTGAATAATCATCCATAATGCCATTTGCTCCAAGAATTTCTCTTGCACTCTTAGCGCAATCTCTCGCAATTGCTACATTATTCTTCTTTCCGATTGAGATATGTGAAAAATCTAAAAGATTATCATCTTTTAGTTTACCTAATTGAATTGCTAGTAATTGTGCTTTTGTAATCTCCTGAACCATTTCAACTAGTTTTTGTTGAGTTAATTGAAATCCTGCAATAGGTTTTGAAAATTGTTTTCTATCTTTACTATATGCAAGGGCAACTTCATAACAATCTATAGCCGCACCAATCGTGCCCCAAACTATTGAATATCTAGCTTGAGTTAAGCAAGATAATGGACCTTTTAAACCTTCAACTCCAGGCAAACGATTTTTATCTGGGACTCTGACATCCTTCATAAATAATTCTGAAGTTATGGAAGCTCTCAAGCTCATTTTTCCGTGGATATCAGATGAAGTAAAACCTTCCATGCCTTTTTCAAGTAAAAAACCTCTCACAACACCTTCTTCATCTTTGGCCCAAACAACCGCCACATCGGCAATTGATCCATTAGTAATCCACATTTTAGAACCATTAATGATCCAATCATTACCATCTTTTACAGCTTTAGTTGTCATTCCTCCAGGATCAGAACCATGATTAGATTCTGTTAAACCAAAACAGCCGATAGCATCTCCTGCAGCAAGCTGTGGAAGCCATTTGTCTTTTTGTTCTTCTGTACCATACTGAAAGATAGGATACATCACTAAACCACCTTGAACACTACAAACAGATCTTAAGCCAGAATCTCCCTTTTCTAGTTCCTGCATAATTAAGCCATAAGCAGTACTACTTATTTCACTACCACCATATTTCTTAGGTAAAGTGGCGCCAAAAAAGCCTAACTCTCCCATTTTTGGTATTAATTCAGTTGGGAATGAACCTTTTTCATAATACTCATTAACTAAAGGCATAAATTCCTTAACCACAAACTCATTTGCAGTTTTTTGAATTAATAACTCTTCATCTGATAAAAGAGTTGTAATGTTGCAAAAATCTGGACCAATATATTTCATAATTTTACTTTGAATTTTATATCAAATTTTACTAAAAAAGCAAGTCTGAAACCCCCTCAAATAGTATTGAATTTGTAGCAATAATTGTATCTGTAACAAGTGTTTTCTTTTGATTATATATAATTTTTTTATCATTAATTGTTTTGAAGACTCCTCCTGCTTCTGAAATAAGACAATCTCCAGCGCATATATCCCATTCATTTTTTGGTGCTATAGTTGCAAAAATTTCATATTCCCCTGCACTAACAAGTGCCAACTTGTATGCAACGCTTCCAATAGGTTTTATTGATTTAAAGTCATTTCTGAAAGGCTCCCACTCATTTCTTTTAAATTCCGATCTACTGACGGTAATTGATGAATCAATTAAGTGATTTTTTTGACTTGCTATCACTTTATTTCCATTTAAATAAACTCCTTTACCCTTTTGGGATGAAAACATTTCATCTGTCGCTGGATTATAAATAACACCAACAACAGGTTCGCCTTTATAAACAAATCCAATACTTACAGCAAAATGCGGGATACCCTCTATAAATTCTTTTGTGCCATCTAAAGGGTCTACAATCCAAACTCTATCTCTATTCAATCTTTCTTCAGTATCAACCGTTTCCTCCGATAACCAACCATCATTTGGAAATTCCCCCATTAAAAAGTTGCATAAATACTGATCAGCCTCATTGTCTGCTATTGTTACTGGATTATCAACACCTTTCATTTTGACTTCATTTTTATCAGATTGATAATACTTCATCAAGATTTTACCAGCATTTCTAGCAGCAACTTTAGCAGATATTAATTCTTCATTATACATAGGAATAGATAATATGCATTTTAAATATAAATTTCGTTATATTAATGTAATTTTGAGGATTGAAGCTTAAAAACAGTTTTTTATAATTTTTTTTTAATTAAAATGATTTTCTTATAAAATTCTTCTCCCTCAAATCAAAGAAAAATAAGTAAGCCAGAATAATATCTGGTTAAGTGAGGTATATAAAGATGAAGAAAGAAATCTACATCAGCAAAGGAGTAGGCGAGACACGTATTGCCGTTAAAGAGAACGGTAAGTTAGCTGAACTGCATGTTGATAAAGAGTCACAAGTAAGAACAGTCGGAAATGTTTACAAAGGTATTGTAGAAAATGTTATACCTGGTATGCAGGCTGCATTTGTAAACATTGGTCAAGGTGTAAATGCATTCTTACCATTTTCAGAAATTTCAGATTCTGAATTAATTGTTGAAAAAAGTAAAGCAACACAAAATTCTAAAGAGGTTGATGTGCTTTTGCAGTC
>CBFHKL010000001.1:12437-14752 GCA_965656415.1 uncultured bacterium | reverse complement strand
AAATTTCAGATTCTGAATTAATTGTTGAAAAAAGTAAAGCAACACAAAATTCTAAAGAGGTTGATGTGCTTTTGCAGTCGGGTCAAGAAATTATAGTTCAAGTAATTAAAGAACCTTTTGATAAAAAAGGTGCTCGAGTGACTACTGATCTATCTATTGCTGGAAGGTTTATCGTCCTTATTCCAAAATCTAAATATATTGGAGTATCTAAAAAGATGAGGGATAAATATGAAAGAAGAAGATTAAAAAAGATAGCGCTTGATATTAAACAACCTGGTCTGGGTATGATCATCAGAACAGTTGCAGAGGGTAAAAGTGATTCACAAATTGAAAATGATTATAAAGCATTAATAAAGAAATACAATGACTTGCTTTACAAGGCTGAAAAAAATGAGGCACCTAAACTTATTCACAATGATTTAAAGGTGACTTCAAGCGTTTTAAGAGATTTAATAAGTGAAAAAGTTGAAAAAATAGTCGTTGATTCAAAAGAAGATTACAAAAGAATTCAAAAAATGATAAAAGAAGATGCTTTAGATATTGGAAATGCTCTCGAGCATTATAAAAAAAGGGAACCGTTATTTAAAGATAGTGGTATTAATAATTCAATGATGAAGTTATTAAGAAAAAAAGCATGGCTAAAAAGTGGTGCGTATTTAATCATTGAAAGAACTGAAGCAATGGTAGTTGTTGATGTCAATAGTGGAAAATTTGTTGGTAAAAAAGGACACGAAGAAAATTCATTAAAAATAAACTTAGAAGCAGCCAAAGAAATTTGTGCTCAATTAAGATTACGACACTTATCAGGATTAATTCTAATTGACTTCATTGATATGGTAAAGCCTGAAAATAGAAAAAAAATCTTTCTTGAAATGAAAAAAGAGCTTAGAAAAGATCGTGCCAAAGTCGCTGTTTCTGAAATATCTGAGTTTGGTATTTTAGAGATGACTCGAGAAAGAACTGGTTTGAGCATTATAGATTCTCTGACCGATTGTTGTGAAGTATGTAATGGTGATGGAAGGATCATTTCTAAAGATACTCTACTTACTAGGATTGATTATTGGCTTAGAGATTATAAAAAACAACATAAAGATCTACGTTTAAAATTATATCTGCATCCAGATTTAGCTGAATATCTTAAAAAAGAAAAAACTCGTGACTATATCAGTTTGATGTGGAAAAATTTTATCTACTTAAAAGTGGTAAATGATGATACAATGAATAAAAATAAATTTAGATTTACAAAGATGTCTGATTCAAAAGATATCACAAATGAAATAGGTACTTGAAAAGGACAAAATTAGCTATTAAGTTCCCACGCTATGTTTGCAATTGTTGAAATATATGGAAAACAGTATAAAGTTGCTAAAGGTGACAGAGTCCTAGTTAATTCTAAGATAGATGTTGCTGAAGGTAAAACTATAAAATTTGAAAATGTAAAAGCTGTTTCTGATAAAGATAAGAATATTTTTGGAGCTAAAGACTTAGCTAAATATAATGTAAGCGCTAAAGTCCTAGAACATTCAAGAGATTCTAAAGTAACTATTATCAAGAAAAAAAGACGTAAGGGCTATCAGAGAAAGCGTGGTCACCGTCAAGATTTAACTTTACTACAAATACAATCCATTACAGCAACAAAAACAAAAAAACCAGCTGCTAAAAAAACAGCTGAAAGTAAAAAATAAAAGGTAATAATTATGGCTCATAAGAAGGGACAAGGAAGTTCAAGAAATGGTAGAGATTCTAATGCTAAAAGATTAGGTGTTAAAGTTTCAGATGGACAGTCAATTTTAGCAGGTGGAATTATTATTAAACAAAGAGGTACAAAATATCATCCTGGAAGAAATGTTAAAAGAGGAAATGATGATACTTTATTTGCTACATCACAAGGCTTGGTCAAGTTTAGCAAAAAAGGTGGTACTACCTTTGTAAGTGTCCAAGAATTAAATTAAAGTATGTCTAGACCTAAAATATCATTAATTGGCGGAGGTCAGGTTGGAGGTAATATTGCACTTCTATCTGCACAAAAAGAGCTTGGAGATATAGTTATTGTTGATATACCCGAAGCTGAAAACTTCATGAAGGGGAAAGCGTTGGATATTTCTCAATTACTTCCTCACGATGGATATGATGCAAAACTATCAGGAACCTCAAATTTTGAAGATATTAAAGATTCAGATGTTGTGGTAATTACTGCTGGATTTCCTAGACAGCCTGGCATGAATAGAGAAGATCTCCTTCAAAAAAATCTGGATATTATGACAAATGTTGCAAATCAGGTTAAAAAATATTCACCTGAAGCATTTGTTATTGTT
>CBFHKL010000001.1:0-12338 GCA_965656415.1 uncultured bacterium | reverse complement strand
ATGAAAAAATAGCTTTAAGTAATACACTTACTGAGGTAAAAAAAACTGTTAGTGAAACTGGTTTATAATAACCCGTTGAAATTATTCTTTGTTCTATTTCTTTGTATTATTGATAATGCATATTCACAATCTAATCTTCTTGTAAATGAAAGTTTAAATGGATCTTTTTCCCAAGGGAAAATGGAAGGTTCAATTAATAAATTTTTTACTCAAGATACATATTATTTAAGAAGCAATTTTAATGTTAAAATTTTAAGATTATTCAATATCAAAAGAGATGAAGGATATATTATATCATTCAGTGATTCAACAGTTACAAAGATAAATCATAAAAAAAAGAGGTTTGCAGTTTATTCCTTTAGTGAATTTCTTGAAGAAAATAAAAATAATCCACAAGGCGGTCCTCCCCAAGAAAATAACAGTGCTGAAAATGAATCAAATAGTGATGAAGAAGATTTGACAATTAATATTAGTGAAGAAATAGAAATTTTAAATGACTTTAAAACTAGAAAAGCTGAAATCATTGTTAATGATGAAGAAGAATCGGACTTATTTATTTGGTTTTCTGAAGCAACTTTAAAGTCCAAAACAGAATTAATAATTAATAAAAGATTAAAAGAAATGTTTGATGGATCAATACCTCCTAATTTGGGTATGAATGCAATGGATATACCTTATGATGAATATGATATTAATACAAATGCATTAACAATTAAGTTTGAAGCAGTAAGTGAAAATGGAACATTTACTTACAACTTACTGGAATATTCGGAGCAGGACTTATTACCAGAGATATTTAAAGTTTCTGAGAAATATAGAAAAGTTAAAAAACTATAGCTTTTCTAAATAACTTTTCATCCCTAGATATGCTCTTTCTTCACGCTTAAATGGTCTATCTAGAGTTACTCCCAATTTAAATAATTCAATCGCCTTTTGTTCATTATTAAGCTTTAAATAAGTTTTTCCAAGCCAGTAATAAGTACCAATGTAATCAGAATTTCTTTCTAAACTTTTTTCAAAAAAATGCTGTGCTTCTTCAAAAGATCCATTTGGAGGTTCTGAAAATAAAATTGAAGCTATTCTTCTTGATGCTCTTCCTAAATCTGCCAATTTGTAGTGCCACTGTCCCATAATACTATAACAAAACTCATCATCAGGTAAAAGATCGATAACTTTTAAAGCAATATTTTTGATATTTTTGGACTGCTCAATTTGATTACGAATGGTATCCTCTTCAACAGTTTTTCCTAGAGTAATAACATACCATTTTAGTATATCAGGATTATCAGGTTCAATTTTAAATGCTTTTTCAATATACTCAAATGCTTTTAGAGCATTCTTCTTATCTAAGCTTTTTTTCAATGCTGACTCAGATAAGTAATGGTGAGTAATCGACAATCTCAGAAGAACATCAGTATTTTCAGGGTATTTGTTATAAAGTTGTTCAAGAGATGCTTGAGCTTTATCAAACTCTAGATTAGTAAGCTTAATATCAATATCTTTAAGATCTTGACCGGCAATTAGTGAAGATAAAATGATACCTATAAATAGATTTTTCAAAGAAATAATCAAGGATAAAATCGATACATTACTGGCTGATGATCGGAAATTTTGCCGTCAACGTTATTATTTGAAATTCCAGTTTCGCTTGGTAGAGAAATAACACTTGATGTTGATGTAGCATCCAAAGTAAACATTGTCTGATTAATAATGATATGGTCTAGGTGTGCTGCTGAGTATGAACTTGACCATCCCTGCCATGAGTAACCTCCTGCAGGTCCTTGCAAAATACTTAAGTCAGTCAATTTAAAGGATGAAGCTGAATCAAAATTATCCTGATCTGTAAATGGACTTAGAGTAGGATTAGTAATTGATTGAGAACCAACATTGTTAAAATCTCCCAATACAATAACATTATCATTTGCTCTATTATTTAAAATATAATCTGTAAGCAATAAGCTAGCATGATGCCTTCTTGTTGTTTCATCGCCAGTATCATTAGCATTATATGAGTCATCACCGCAACATTTATAATGTATCCCAATTAAATAAAGATTAATTGTTTTTGTTCCATCTGACCATGTTACATAGTTCTCCATAGGTGGTCTATCTGCAAACTGATATGAAGCATTGTTTGTATAATCTGAATCACCATCATCATTATTTGGTGTATCAGCCCATAATTCGTTTTTAGAATTAAAAGTCACATATTGATTTTTATAAACCAAAGCAAATCCTAAATTTCCGGATTCTTCGTCAAATACATAGGAATAATTAGGCATAGTGTCCACCATACTAATTAATTCTGACTCTGATCTCATTTCTTGGAAGAAATAAATATCGGCATTCCATTTTTGCATTAAATTTTTAACATAATCTTTAGTTGATGAATGCTGTGGAAACTGTCTAATGTTCCATGTCACGATTTCAACTTGATTAGATAAACCATAATCTACAGCATTAGGGAGTTCGTAAGGGTTAGTATTGTCTCCACCTCCATTATCATCTCCTGGATCAGTTGGTGAACTACCACCACTTGAACAAGAGAGTATCAAAATAATTAATAATAAATATTTATTTAGTGACTTAATCATAGATGTAATTTAATAATAAAGTTCCAACTTGGTACAAGCTTTGTGGAGAACAATTTTCAGGGATGTCATTTTGAGTATGCCAATAATTATAAAATAAATTTGGATAATCAAAATCTATAATATCAATTGCGGGTATTTGAGCATTTTCCCATAGTGGAACATGATCATCATATATTTCGTAGCCAACTCTGTATTCAAAAGCACTTAAACCAAGATCATTAGCTAAACTCCAAATTTCTTTTACCATTTCAGGATTCACTTGATATGAAAATCTTTCAATGGGTATTTTAAGAGATTTATCTCCTACCATATCAACAATAATTGCAAAATTTGGTTTTTCTATTGGAAGATTTTTTGAGAAATATTCTGAACCCATTGCATACGTAGCTGGTTGCCCTGATATACCAACATCTTCAGCATCAAAAAAAACTAAATCTATACCTATTGGGGGATTATTTTTTGAAAAAACATTGGCTAACTCCATTAAAATAGCTGTACCGCTAGCACCATCATTTGCCCCTAGAATTGGGATAGATCGATTTTCTGGGTTTGGATCTTCATCAGCAAATGCTCTTGTATCCCAATGTGCTCCAATTAATAATCTTTCATTTGCATCAATATTAAATTGGGCAATAATATTTTTTCCAACTCTATCTTCTCCAGTTATATGCTCAATATAATTGAAATCTTGAATAATGACTTGATCAGACATGGGTGATAAGTAGCTTTCTAGGAAGCTTGCAAATTGTTCATGCCCAGATGAACCTGGGTTCCGTGGTCCAAAATTACATTGATCGATAATGTATTGATATGCCACATTCCCGTTAAAGTCAGGAATATTTTTTTCAACTCCATTAGACGAACACCCAACAACAAGTAAAATTATTATAATATATTTTTTCATTATCCCCTAATAGCTACATTTAAATTAATTCCAAAATCTCTATCAATTCTTCTACCTGTTAATCTGGTGTCATTTTCTCTGTATTCATAAAATAAACTTCCTGTAACATCATCAGTCAAAGTATAAGTTACTCTTAAAATACTTTTCCTTGAATTAGAGAAGTTCTGTTCAACAAAATTAATTTTATCTTTTGATCCCTCTTCTTTCTTATTTGAGAAATCAAAGTTTAATGAAATATTCATATTGTTTTTCAAATTAATATTTCTATCTGTGAATGGGAGTTCAAAGCGAATACCTTTCGAAAAATTATATGTAATAGTTGCTAGAATGCTATTATCAGAAATATATGTTAAACCTGTAGCAACTTCATCTAAAGTATGCGTTATATTGCTCCTTATATTGGTTGAAACACCATTTTTAAATGAAGTGCTTATTCCAATTAATGGTGTAAAAGATCTTGTTACTCTAGCAAATTGAAGGCTTTCATTAAAATCATCTTCAAAAGATGATATATTAAATAAATTAATTGGTGAAATACCTTCTTCATTAAATTTCCATGATAAGTTTTGTTTTCCAGAAAATGCATGCTCTAAAGAAACTGAAGTTACATAAGGCTTTAAGAAACCTATTTTTTCTAAACCACCTACTCTAAAGGACCAATTAATAAACGGAAAACCTTTGGATAAATTATTTCCAAAAGAGATATAGTCACGGCTAGTAGATCGAATATCTATACTATACCCATTAATGTTGGATGAAATACTCTCATTAAAAGAAATGCTTAGTGATGTTTGAGGATTAAATCTTAAACCTGATCTAGCTGTAAAAGATTTCTTAATATCTTCATTCCCAGTATTTAATCCAACTTCTGATACAGATGTTATTCCATGACTATCTTTAAATCCTAAACGATATCCTAGTGGAACATCGCCCTGCACTCCATTTGATAATCTATTTGTATTATTGGTTATAGTTAATGTTAAAGGTTCAATTTTTTTAGATTCATTATATACTCTTTCTAAGAAAAGACTATTAATCTCAGGTTTTTCTTGCTTTTTATCAGACTCTTCTTTCGTTTCTTTGCCTTTTTCTTCCTCTGCATTGAAGCTCGATAAACCTCTGGATCTTGTTCGAGATGTTGGCTTAGATTTTCTTTTAGAAAGAGGAGTGTAAAAAGTTTCAATAATATCTGTTGGTGAAATTGATAAGTTTATAGCAGTGTTTTTAACTAAATTTAGATTAGCTGCATCAATGACACTATTTAGTGGCTGATTCCAGGTATAATTTGCATTATAAGTAAAATTTGGTTTAAACCAGCTAATCCATTGTGGACCAAACGTATAATTGAAAGTTTCATTAAGATTAGTTAATGATCCAACTTTAAGCTTACTTAGAACTTCCTCTCTATATTCTGACATATCACTTCTAATATTTTTTGTATAATTCAATTGAGTATTATCAAAAATTTTATAGTTAACTGTGAATCGTCTTTCTAAACCTAAGCTAAAGTCTTCAACAAGTTCATTAGTTTGCCTGGAAAATTTTTCAGTTAAATTACGATTTACTCTTATACTTGATCCAAAAGTAGAAGGAGTATAGAAAAATTTAGTTTTACTTAATTCTTCTCCAATAAATGGTACTTTTTCGGCCCATTTAAAAGCTTCAAGATAGTTATCGCTAGGAAATCTTAAGTTGTAATCTAAATTCGTATTAATCTTACTAACATCTATAGACTTCATGATTGCATCAGATCTATTCTGAGAAGAAACATTGAATCCTGCACTTAGATTATCTACTGTATATTTAATAAAAGGATTTTCTGATTTAACTCTTTTTGAAATTTTACCAGCTACATTAATCGTTGATGATTGAACAATAATTGAATCTGGAGCAGCTCCATTGGTTCGTATATCAGTACCAGGAAAAAATTTAGGAGAATTGCTGACATTATTATAGGTCATATTAACTGGGAAAGATATTCCCAAACTACTTGGGAATAGTGCTCCTAATTTTAAATTATTTGTGAAAGAAAAATTTTCTACAGTTTGATTGGTTCCAATTCGTTCTTGCAACACATGGAAATCAGCATCTTTTCTACTATAAGATATTGTACTTTCACTTAAATCGGATATATTAAATTTTGATTTAAGTCTTACAGCTGTTCCTGTTTCTTTTTTTACTCCACTCAATCTTAATTCATCTAACCACAGCTCTCCACTGATTGGATGATCAGAATCATTTTCTACACCAACGATAAAATATTGCAATCTTGAAAGGGAAGGATTACCAACCACTTCAACATTTTTGTAAATATTATTATTATCATCAACAAAACTATATTCTTTATAATCAAGTGAATCAGTAAAGGCATCATTAGTATTTATAAGATTAATTGATTCTCCAGTTTCATTTTTTAAGCTAGTTAACCAATTTAAATCTAGATTGATTTCATTTCTTTTCAAGTCCTCATCCCAAGTATCATAAACTGGTTTAGTAACTTTATAATATTCATTTCCATTCCCAAACTGTATAAAGAATTTTATATCTGTTTCATCTGAAGTGGCAAAATCACTATTACCGTAAATGAACATTTTCATTTTATCGTACATCAAAAAGCTTTGACCTTTTTTCTGATCCATGGCTAATATCTTTTTAGCTGCACCCTTGTATTGTGGACTTAAGTCATTAAATTGCAATACAAGAGATTGTTCTTTAGATCTTATTTGATTAATCTGGTCGTATTCTCCAAAAACTCCCTTAGGTGGGATATAATCTGGGTTATCTTCATCATTAATAACTGAAACTATAAATGTACTATCTTGAGCAGTATATGATTCTTGATTAGCAAAAGATGTTCCAAGCTCTTGCCAAGCATTCCCAACTAATTCAATTTTAGCTATTTCAAGCTGTGAAGGCTCTGAAACACCTGATACAACAAGCCTAACAGACTTAATTTCACTAAGCGAAATATCTTGGATTTTTTCAAAATCACTTAATGGGACTCTAATCAGTCTCCAACCAGTTTTTAGTCCGTTAACTTCTGTAGAACCTGCTACATATGTACTATCATTCAATGAGATAGTTTTAGTAAAATAATCATTAGTTCTATCTAAAAATCCTGATTTGTCTAAATCTTCTGTATCTGGATATTTTCCACCTGTTTGAATTCTATCTCCTGTCCCATTCCCTTCTGTTCCATTTACTTTTTCGTAATTTGAACTTCCTTCTGAATAGCTCCAGTCATCTCCATTAGGATCATTAATATCTATATCTGATGATGTGTTAATTGATACTGTTTCACCACTGTCTAATAGTTCTTGATAAGTAAATCCATCTTCAATACAACCTCCAAATCCATTTTCAAATTCATTAAAACATCCATCTAATCCTGTATCTTCATTGTCTTCTAAAAAGCCATTTCCTAATGCAAGACCTGCTTCAGGAACATCTTCTGTATTAAGAATTCCATTTCCATCGTAGTCTTCGCTTATTTTTCCTAAATCTATTGTTAAATTTCCATCATCTCCTTTTAGCCATATCTCAAAAAATCTGGTTCTAGTCTGATCATAATCTCCAACAAACATAGGTGTAGTAATTCCAGCCCACAAAGAATCTGGATCAGTTGTAGATTGAAATTCTTGAGGTTGATATTTTAAAACCAAAACATCTGTTGTCAAGTTTTGTGCTCTTTGGGAAGTTGAAATATTAGGCCAAATATTATTGGTTAATACTTGGGAATAGGGGTTGTACCAATACATTTTCAATCTATTTCTTTGATCATATTCTTCACTATTTTGTATGTCAAGCGGTGCAGAAGATACATTCCAAAATCTTCTTAAAATTGAAGGATTGGTAACTCTTTTAGACCCTTCAAAATCATCTATAAATGCAACGCCATTACTATCTCCAGTTCTTGAATTAGAAATAGAATTAGGATTTGGTAATACTTGAGCAATCTCTCCTTCAATAGAAAAACTTGAAATTTTCTCAGCATTTAAAAAATTAAATTGATTAATCCTTGCCGTTAGATAATCTAAATCCTTTTCATATCTTCCGTTAATGTCCCAGATAAAATTTTGAATTGGCTCATACCCGACCTCTACCTTCTTATTAACAATCTCTTGGTCATAATAAAGAGCTGTCATTCCTAAAAAAGAATTATCATCAAAATCAATTTGAGCTCTTGAACCTACCATAATTTTTCTGTCAAATGTTACCAGATCATGCTTATCATATGATATTTCTAAGTCGCTATTAGGATTAATATCTCCTGTTAACATGATGACCCCAGAGAAGTAGTCTATTTGATAATCAGCTCCTCTCTCAAGTTTTTCTCCATCTGAAAAAATCTCTTCACTACCCTCCACTAAAGTAAATCCTAAGTTTATTGTAGCAGTAGGATTAGTATAATTAATGTTAAGAGTAAAACGTGAGTCTCCTGTATACTCTGTTCTATTTGATGATGTATACATTTTACCTTCTTGTAAGAATTCAAATAGATTAGAATTTAAATTACCTCCAGCGATATCATCATTTGATACAAATGGCAATAATGCTGGTAAATGAATTTCTCCGGCTTGAAGATTAACAATATTAGGGTTGTTAAAATCAATTACCTCATCTGGAGTTGATGCTCCTGATTGATTGAAATTATCTAAACCAAAAAGATTTAAAAATGTACTTCCATTATTAGATCTATCACTGATTGGTGTTGAAAAATTATCAATAATACTAACTTCTAGGCTTTGAGCATCTATATTAGTTGAACCCATAGAATAAACATTTTTGAACATTAAATCCCAAGCAGGATGGTTAGGATGAGATGATTGTGCTTTAATCATTTTTAGCACGAGACTTGAATTTTGTGATGTTACACCTTCTCCAATCTGTAGAATTAACTGACCAGTATCTCTATCTACCAATTGAAAATGAGCTGCTATAATTTCATTTTGCAATGAGTTCTGCATTCTAATAAATCCTAAGTCTTCATTAATAGTGTAGTCTGAACCTCGTTCAAGCCTAATAAATGCACCCTCTTTACTTTTATCAGGATATAATGCAACGTCATTAGGGTCTATATATGCAGTACCAGGATCAGCCTGAGGGTTATTTGAAGCATCTATTTTATAGAGCTCAAAATTTCTAACTACAACATTTCCGATTGGATGTAATCCATTCACTAAAGGGTAGTACGAAGGAATAGAAAGAGTAAATCCTGTTTCATCCACTGTTTCACTGGCACCATTTCTAAACCATTCGTGGATGAAAAAATATAAATTTTTTCTGAAATCGTAATCCTGTATTTGATTGAGCTTAAGCTCTGAAGTACCTTTATATTTTTGTGATTGTTTTTTGGTTTTCTCTAAAGACGCTATGCTTGTAATGTTTACAGGGCCAAGCTTAGTTAATGCTTTTACACCAAATAAACCCTTGTTTGAACCAGAAAAAGTAACAAATTCTGTTGAAGGCAAAGTTAATGAAATATTCCCCATTTCTAATTTTTGAAGTATATCATCATCTTCTCCTTGGTAATCTACTCTAATTGTATTTTCCCAGTCAAAGTCGCGCTCAGAGTTTTGGTCTAAGGATACTGTAATTCTTTCTCCAATTTTTCCTTGAACGTTTAACTGTTGCTTCTGGTCAAATTTAAAATTTGTTTTTTCTTGCTCTCTGAAAGATGATCTTACTAATTCTTGATCCTGATTTACTAATTTCCCTGATAAATTAATGTTACCTTGAACTCTCAAAGATGCTCTACCCAATGCACCCAAATCAATATCAGCAATTTGCATATATCTATCTGTTCTTTTACTAATAGTAGTGTCAGATGCTGAAAGTATAAATGGTTTCGAAAAATTGAATGATTGATTAGATGAATACAAAGAATTGATGTAATCATCAAAAGTTGAAACATAGGGAGTAGAGCTCAATCTATTTAATATTTTTTCTGAAATCACTATCCTTTCAAATGATTCTTCAAAAGATACCTCGTACTTTAAATATTTATCGTTGATAGAGAAAATTCCAATCGGATAATTTGAAAGATCATTTAAGGAATAATTGATTTTAGATTTACTCTTAAATGGATCAAACGAAAAGTCTTGAACAAGGTCTTGACTAATAATTTGACTAAAAAATAATATGAGAAATGTAAATTTTTTCATTTAAATAAGTTGTTGAATCTTTGATGCAAATTTTTTAATTGCTAAACCCCTGTGACTAATCTTATTCTTCTGATCTGAATCCATTTCTGCTAAAGATAAATTCAATTCAGCTGAATAAAATATAGGGTCATATCCAAAACCATTATTCCCAACTCTATTATTTAGAATCTTGCCTTCGATACTACCTTCTACATGAAAGTCATCTTTACCATCTACATAGGAAATAATTGTTCTAAATCTTGCAGTTCTATAACTATCCTCTATGCCATCCATTCTTTCTAAAAGTTTTGTCATATTTTCTTCATATGTTGCATTCTCTCCTGCATAGCGAGCAGTAAATAATCCAGGGTCTCCATTTAATGCATCTACTTCTAAAATTGTGTCGTCAGCAATAGAGGCAATTTTAGTATGCTCAAAAGCAGTTCTTGATTTTATAAACGAATTTTCTTCAATAGTGTTTCCATCTTCTATAATCTCTCCAATTTCAGGAAAATCAGTTAAGGATAGTATTTCATTAAAAAATGGTTGAATCTTTATAGATATTTCAGAAATTTTGTGTTTATTTGAAGAAGCAATAACAATTTTTTTCATTTCTTAAACTAAGAAATATTTATGTGTTTATTAAATAACTAATATTGCTTACCTTTTCAGGCATTTTTGTTGGCTCTGTAGCTCAGTTGGTAGAGCAGAGGACTGAAAATCCTTGTGTCGGCGGTTCAATTCCGTCCAGAGCCACTTCTTATGATGAAATTCAGTAAAACAAATATAGTAATCATGGTGCTAACTACACTTTTCATTGTGTTTATTGGTTCCTTTTTGAGACAACCAAAAATCTATACTTTTTACAAAGAGCAATTTGTACCAAGTGATATGGATAGTGTATTTGAATTTTTCTCAAGACCAGAAAATCTTGAAAAAATAACTCCATCATCTATGGGTTTTAATATTATAACTCCTACACCTATAGAAATGAAGGAAGGTGCTATAATTGATTACACTGTAAAAATTTTAGGTGTACCAGTGCGCTGGAGAACAATGATCACTAGCTATAAAGAAAATGAATATTTTGTTGATGAACAGCTTAAAGGTCCTTATAGCTACTGGCATCATAAGCATACATTCAAAGAAGTTGATGGAGGTGTTTTAATCATTGATGAAATCACTTATGCTCTTCCATTGCAAGCATTTAGAAGAATTGTTCATCCAGTTTTGATAAAACCTCAGCTTAATCAAATCTTTAATTTCAGATTTCAAACAATTAAAGATAAATTCAAGTAATGATCAATTACATCCTTTCTAAGTCAAACATAATGATAAATTATGTCGGTTTCACAATTGTATGGTTTTCATGTGTCTACAGTGGAGCAAAAGGAGATCCGATCATTGCTTTAATACCAACTTTTATTTTCTTATTCCTTCATTTTTTAATTGTTACTGATCATCTAAAAGAAGAAATACAACTGATTCTTATTTCGATTATTTTCGGTTTAGTAGTTGACTCAAGTTTTTCTCTACTTGGTATTGTTCAATATAATGGTACATTAGATTTTGCGCCAAATCTAGCACCGTTGTGGATAGTTTGTATGTGGGCAGGTTTTACTGCTCAAATAAATCACGCTATGAAATTTTTGATTGGTAAATATCCATTAATTTGTTTTTATGGTCTACTTGCTCCGCTAGCATATTTAGCTGGAGAAGGTATTGGTGCAGCAGTGGTGACAGATACATACCTATCTTATGGATTTATTAGTATAGCGTGGGCAATTAGTTTATTATCTTTATTCAAAATTTCAGAATATTTAATGAGTAAATGAGATGAAAAAAATTATTTTTTTACTCACATTCATTATCCTTGGCTGTGCATCGCAAAAACCTATTGAACCTAATCAAGTGCTAGATTTTGATGTACCTGAACAATGGGAAATTAATATTTCACAGAATTTAGATTTTGATCAAAAATGGTGGAATATTTTTAATGATGATAATCTTAATTCATTTATGATTGAATTTATGGATGAAAATATCAATCTTGAAAAAGCAATGCTTAATACTAGAAAAGCCAAGCAAGCTTCAGTTATAGCAACAGGTAGCTTATTGCCTTCAATTTCAATAAGTAGTGGTGCCGTTGAATCAGAACAGAATACTGCTGGTTTCCCCCCAATCTTTTCAACCTTATTTGGTCAATCATCTGATGAAGTAACTGTATTTACTCAAGAAAATTATAACTTATCACTTGGCACTCAATGGGAAATTGATTTATGGGGCAAACTTCGTCAAGGAAGAATTGCAACTAAACAACAATATTTATCTGCTAAGTATTTTGAAGATTTTCTTAAGCTTTCACTTACTGCTGAAGCATCTAAACTTTACTTTGCAATTATAGAAGCAGAGCAAGTTTTAAACAATGCATCAAAAAAACTTAAGAATGCAGAAACTATTTTTGAGTTATACTCTTTACGATATAACAAAGGGAGTATTTCCATACAAGCGTATCAACAATCAGAAATAATATTTAATGCTACAAAATCTGATTATAATAACAAACTTTTAATGGTTAATTCTCTAAAAAGAGAAGCTAGACTGCTTGTAAAAGACTATCCTTCAGCAGAATTTTTAGTTAATAATAATTTTCCTAAAAAATTACCAAGCATTCCAAATACTCTTCCTGCAGATATT